>CAXNJD010000073.1:0-6152 GCA_964202545.1 Cypionkella sp. | reverse complement strand
TTGGCTGATTCGACGGCTGCAAACTTTTCATCCGCTTCGGCTGCTAATTTTTCGGCCCCATCACGTTGCAAAGCCGTTTGGCCCAAAGTGTCGGTGACATAGGCCAGTGAAGCCGCCACATCGCGCTGGCGCGCCTCGGCTGTGCCACTACCAGCAGCATTCAGCGCCAAAAACTCGGCGCGGGCTGCATCGCGTTCGTCGATGGTGCGGCGCAGGGTGAATTGAATAACATCAATGCCAGTTTCTAATTCGCGGCGGCGTTGCTCTGATGCCAAAAGCCGCGCTTGCATCTGCGCCACTTGTTCCAAGGCTGTGCCAAAGCGCGCTTGCGCGCCGCTGGCCTCGGCTGCGCGCAGATCGCGGTCTTCTGACAGGGCATTGAGCCGTTCTTCATACAAGGATTGCTGCCGCGCGACCTGTTCGCGCGATGTGCCTGCCGAAATAGAATCCATCAGCAAAATCGCAGTGGCCAGAATCATCCAGCCAAGCGACAGCGCGCCAATGGTCAGGGCCACAAGCTGCGTAAAGGGCCGCAATCTGATAAAGCGTGTGTCACGATCAGATTTCAAGAACAGTCGGCGTTCGGGCAAATAGGCTTCTAACCGAGCGTTGATACTGTGCGATACTTTAGTCAACACGCGTTAATTCCCCCAACTTCAAAGCGGATGCAAAGCACCTGCCGCGTCAAACTGTTAGGAGCCTGCGCGCGCGCAAGCAAGCGCTTATCCATCTGCGCCCTAGCCTGCGGCAGCTTTACGCCAATTCTGGCAAAAATCTGCCGATTTAAGGGGTTTTATCGCCTTTTGGTTGCGGAACGGCGGCGATTTTCGCGGCAAGTGGCCAATAGAAATCGGGGGGGATACCTGCCTCGGCGCGCTTTTCCTCGTTAAACGGTGGCTTGAGCGCCCCGTGAAAATAGCGCCGAACCAGATCGTGAAAAGCATCGCGCGGGTCGCGCCCCGCCTGACCGCACAGCCAGTTGAACCATTTCGACCCATAGGCAACATGTGCCACTTCCTCGCGGTAAATCACATTCAGCGCGGACAGCGCCGCCTCGTCATTATGGGCGGCGAACAAGTCGATCATCTGCGGCGACACATCTAGCCCTCGCGCCTCTAGCACCATGGGAACCACCGCAAGGCGCGCCAGCAAATCATGCGCCGTGTCTGTTGCCGCTTGCCACATACCAGCATGCGCGGGCATTGCCCCATAAAAGCTGCCTTTAGTTTCCAGCACATCGCAAACAAGGTTGAAATGCTTTGCCTCGTCATCGGCGGCTTGCACCCAGTCATCGTAAAAGCTGCTTGGCATGGGCACATGGGCAAAACGGGCAATGATATCCCAGTGCAGGTCAACCGCGTTCAATTCGATATGGGCCAGCGCATGCAGCAGGGCAACGCGCCCCGTTTGCGTGTTTGGACGCCGCCGCGGCACATCGCGCGGGTCAAGCAGGGCAGGTGCCAGCGGGCGCGCGGGTTGGTCGGGCGGGCGGGCGCTGCCCAAGGGCAATGGCGTGCCCGACGCTTTTGCAGCGCGCCACGCCTGCGCATGAAGTTGCGCGCGGGCGGTCTTTTCCCGCCCATCGCCGCAGATCAAAACATCTACCGCCATTTCCGATAGGGTCAGCGTCATAGCGCGGCCAATACCTCGGCTGCGTGGCCCTTGACCTTGTCCACCTTCCACAGAGCGGCCAACTTTCCCTCGCTATCAATCAGATAGGTCGTGCGCAGCACGCCAATCACGGGTTTACCGAAAAATATTTTCGGCCCGTATGCGCCGATGCTTTCCATCACTTGGGCCTCATCGCTGGCAAGGGGAATGGTTATTCCCATTTTGGCGATGAATTTGTCATGCTTTTTAGGGCTGTCTTTTGATAATCCCACAACCAGCGCGCCCTTGGCGGCAAAGTCGGCAGCCATCGCGTTGAAATCCATCACCTCATTGGTGCAACTGGGCGTGCCATCTGCGCCATAGGTGAACAAGACCAGCTTCTTGGGACGAACGTCCGATAATTTGATCGTGCTGCCGCCATCGCGCGGCAAGGTCAAGTCGGGAAAGGAATGTCCGATGTCTAGCATAAGGTTGGCTCCCTTGGGGTCAAATTTGGCAAAGGCGCGCCCAATTGGGCACCATCGCTGACGATCTAGTTGCCTTTACGCAAAGATAAAGGCAAGGCGGGGAGAGTGATTTTTCGGGCAAGAGTATGGCCGCAGATACAGACACCGCCACCCTCGCCAAAGCTGCCCCCCAAGCGGGCGCAAGTGGGCGGAGATTTTGGCCGCGCAAATGGCGCGGGCGCGCAGCGCTGGCGTTTGCAGGGCTGGTTCTTGCGGCAATGGTTGTGCTGGGCAGCGGCGTTGGCATGCCCGTGCCGAAATGGGCGCTGTCCCAGATCGAGGCGCGGTTGAACCGCGCCATCGCGCCCAGTCTTCCCGCCTCGACACTCGTGATCGAGGGGATCAGCCTGTCTCTTGGTCCACAGTTTGCCCCTCGTTTGCAATTGCGCGGGGTCGAACTGCGTAACCTTTCGGGCGCGCCCGTAATGGCCCTGCCCATAGCCGAGGCCGATTTGGCCCCGCTGGGTCTGCTGCAAGGCCGTGTGCAGTTGCGCGCGCTGCGCCTGACGGGCGGGGCCGTGCAGGTCACGCGCGACGAGAAGGGTGCGCTGGACATCGCGTTTGCGGGGGGCGCGCGCTTTGATCTGGGGCAGGTCTTTACCCAGACCGATGGCTTTTTTGCATCGCCCCTTGGGCAGGGGCTGGGCGGGGTGAGCGTGGGCGGATTGTCTCTTGCGCTGCGCGATCTGCAAACAGGGCGGGTTTGGGCCTTGGGCGATGGCGCGCTGAACATCACCCAAGATGGCGGCAATGTGGCCGCTGATCTGGCGCTGGCATTGATGGGCCAAGACGGGGCCACGCCAAGCACGGGCAAAGTATCTGGCAAAGTTGCGGGCAAAGTAGAAATCAATTTCGTCCGCGCCGCAGGCAGTGCGCGCGCAGATGTGTCGATGCGCGTATCAGGCGTGTCTGCGCAGGATTTGGCCGCGCAGGCCGCGCCGTTTGCCTTTTTGTCGGTGCTGGACGCGCCGATTTCGGGGCAAGTGGTCACAACGCTAAGCCCGCAAGGCATTTCTGCACTACAGGCCAGCTTGGACATTGGCGCAGGGAGCCTTGTCCCCAATGCGGGGCAAACAGCCAAGCCGCTGGCCTTTCAATCGGCCAAGCTCGATTTATCCTATAATCCTGCGCAAGGGCGGATTGTGCTGAATGCGCTGAACGTCGTGTCCGATGCGCTAACGCTGCGCGCAAATGGCCACGCAGACATGTTGCGCGCCGATGGCAGCGTGATATCAGGCGCGTTGGCGGGCGAGACACCCGATGCCTTTGCCGCGAAGCTGCACATGGACAGCCTACGCATGGATCGCCCAGAATTTTTCACACAAGCAGTCGAGTTCAGGCAAGGGCGCGCGCAGCTGCGTCTGCGCCTTGCCCCATTTGCTGTAATTCTGGAAGATGTCTCGCTGACCGATGGCGTGATGAACATTGCAGCCAAAGGCGCTGTTGATGCGCAGGCGGCGGGCTGGGATACCAAACTAGATTTGCGCGTAGATGATATTTCTTCAGCCAAATTGCTGGCGCTTTGGCCCAAAACCCTAAAACCAGGCACGCGCGACTGGCTGGATCGTAACTTGCTGGCAGGGCAGTTTAATGATTTGCGCCTTAGCCTGCGCGGCGTGGCGGGCCGCGCGCCCGAAATCGATCTTCGCTATCAGTTCAGCGGGCTCAATGCCACACCGATGCGCAGTTTGCCCCCCATCATCGATGGGCATGGCTATGGCGCGCTGACAGGACGCAGCTTTTCAATGGTGCTGGAACAGGGCCGCGCCACACCGCCTGTGGGCGGCGATTTGGACATGGCGGGGTCGGTCTTTTCCATTCCCGATATTCGTGTTTCTCCCGCTTTAGGGCAATTGACCTTGCACAGTGCAGGCAGCCTTACGGCAACGCTTTCGCTGATAGATCAGCCGCCCTTTCGCTATTTGGAAAAATCGGGCCGCACGGTAGATTTTTCAGAAGGTATGGCGCGGCTGACCACGCGCATTACTTTGCCTTTGCAAAAGGTTATTACTTTGCCCGAAATCACCTTGCAGGTGAACGGCGAGGTGACTGACTTCGCATCAGATCAACTGGCTGTGGGCCATGTCCTGCGCGCGCCTCGTCTGTCTGTATTTGTTGATAAGGTGGGGCTGCGCATCGCAGGGCAGGGCGATATTTCGGGCGCTGGGTTTGATGCCGCCTATGAAATGGGGTTTGGCCCTGATAATGCGGCGGGCCGCGCAAAGATTACAGGGCAGGCCAATCTGACCACTGCGGCGCTGGCGACTTTTGGCGTGAATTTGCCCGATGGTATGGTGTCGGGACAATCGCGTGCCGATATCGAAATTGACCTCGCGCGCGGACAGGCGGGGCAAATGCGCCTGACGTCTGATCTGGTTGGAATGGGTCTGCAAATTGGCCCGATTGGCTTTGCCAAACGCCCCGAAGACGCGGGCAAACTGGCCGCGAAAATTACCCTATCCAGCCCGCCCGCAGTGACAGAGCTGTCCATTAAAGCTGCTGATTTGCAGGCCCAAGGCACTGTCCGATTGGCCCAAGACGGCGGTCTGGATACCGCGCGATTTGCAGGGCTGACCATTGGCAAATGGCTGGCCGGCGATGTGACCTTTCTTGGCCAAGGCGCGGGCAAGCCCCTGAGACTGTTGCTGGGTAATGCGAGCGTTGATTTGCGCTTTTTCCCCACGGCGCGCGGCAGTGCGGGCGCGGGGGACGGCACAGGCCTGCCGCTTATCCTGCGGCTGGATACGTTGCGCATCAGTGACAACATCATTCTGCGCGCATTCGCGGGCGATTTTCAGGCAGCAGGCGCCTTGACAGGCGATTTCACCGCACAGCTTGACGCAGGCACCCCGCTGCAGGGCCAATTATCCGCCAGTCGATACGGCACAAGGGTGCGGGTGGCCGCGCAAGATGCGGGCGCTGCGCTGGCACAGGCGGGTGTCTATCCATCGGTGCGCGGCGGCGCGCTGAATCTGGTGCTGACCCCGCGCAAGGCGCAAGGCACCTACGCAGGAGAAGTCTCCATGCAGGGCGTCCGCGTGCAAAACGCCAATGTCTTGGCCGAATTGCTGAACGCCATTTCCGTGGTGGGACTGCTCGATCAATTGGGCGGGTCTGGAATCTTGTTCAACAATGTTACGGGCAGCTTTATTCTGACGCCTCAGGGCGTTGACCTGCGCGAAGGCGCGGCCACGGGCGGGTCTTTGGGCGTTTCGATGCAAGGCGTCTACCGATTTGCAGGCGCGGCGCTGGATATGCAGGGGGTCATCTCGCCCATTTATGTGATTAATGGCATTGGCGCGGCGATTTCCAAACGCGGCGAAGGGGTTTTGGGATTTAATTATCGCCTGCGCGGCACAGCGGATGCGCCGCGCGTTTCAGTCAACCCGCTGTCTGTGTTGCTGCCAGGGTTTTTGCGCAATATATTCAAGCCTCCCAAAGCAAAGCTAGAGGCCCCACAATGAAGCTGGATGATTTCGATTTCCACCTGCCCGAGGCGCTGATAGCAACCCGCCCCGCAAGCCCGCGCCCCTCGGCAAAGCTGCTGCTGGCCGAGGGCGGCAAAATCACCGATGGGCAAGTTTATGATTTAGAAGATATCCTGCGCGCCGGCGACTGCCTTGTGCTGAACAACACCCGCGTGATTCCTGCCCAACTGGCAGGCACCCGCGCGCGGGGCGATGCAGTGGCAAAGGTGGATGTCACCCTGATGGCCCCAGATCCTGCGGGCAACTGGCGCGCCATGGCACGGCCCTTGCGCAAGCTGGCTGTGGGCGATGTGGTCACCTTTGCGGCGGGCCTTTCAGGCGAAATCATCGCCAAATCATACGAAGATTGCCACCTGCGCTTTAACCTTGCGGGCGATGATTTTGATGCCGCACTTGCGCTGGCAGGCCAATTGCCGCTGCCCCCCTATATCGCCGCCAAACGCAAAACCGATGCGCGCGATGTAGCCGATTACCAAACAGTTTTCGCCCGCCATGCCGGGGCCGTGGCCGCCCCCACAGCCAGCCTGCATTTCGATCTGCCTTTGCT
>CAXNJD010000072.1:0-6254 GCA_964202545.1 Cypionkella sp. | reverse complement strand
CCGCAACATTCTGCACATCCGACACCGTGGCAGAGGCCACGGCCTGCTGCGCTGCGTATTCCAATACGGCGCGCGCAAGAGGGTGGCTGCTTTGCCCTTCGACGCCAGCGGCCAAGGCCAGCGCGCCGCCCGTATCCAGCGCGTCCACCACGCGCGGGCGGCCCAGCGTCAATGTGCCTGTCTTGTCAAAGGCCACTGTGCGCACTTCTGCCAATTTCTGCAATCCTGCCCCACCGCGAAACAGCGCCCCCATCTGCGCGCCGCGCCCTGTGCCCACCAAAATAGACACAGGCACGGCAAGCCCCATCGCGCAGGGGCAGGCAATAATCAGCACGGCCACGGCATGGATCATCGCGGCACCTACGCCTGCGCCCGACAGCATCCATACCGCAAAGGTCACGGCTGCCAGTGCCATAACAACGGGCACAAACCAGCGCGTCACGCCATCGACCATATCTTGCACAGGCAGTTTGCTGGCCTGCGCATCCGATACCATCGCCGTAATCCGCGCCAGTGTGCTGCCCGCGCCCACGGCCGTGATGCGAACCTGCAACGCCCCTGCCCCGTTGATACAGCCGCCTGTGACAGCATCACCCAGCGTCACAACAACAGGCATCGCCTCGCCCGTCAGCATGGATGTATCAAGGCTAGATTGCCCTTGGCTGATAATGCCATCGGCGGGCAAACGTTCGCCCGCGCGCACCAAAATTGTATCGCCCACGCCAAGGGCTGCAATGGGCACGGCAATGGGGTTTCCCCCTTCCATCCGCAGCGCGGTTTGCGGCTGCAAATCAATCAGCCGCGCAATGGCCTGCCCCGCCGCACCCTTGGCCCGCGCTTCCAGCGCGCGGCCCAGCAGGATCAGGGTTACCGTCACCCCTGCCGCCTCGAAATACACGGCTCCGCCGGTTTGCGCCAAGGCAACAAAGGTGGAGTAGGCATAGGCCGCCCCTGCCCCCATAGCGACAAGTGCGTTCATATCAGGGGCGGCGCGCATCAGCGCGGGAATGCCTTTTATAAAGAACCCACGCCCGGGCACCGCCAAAACCAACGCAATCAGCACCATTTCAACCAAGGCAAGCGTCGTATCGGCGATGACCCCCATCCGCAAATGATGCAGCACAGGCCAAAGATGCGGTCCCATTTCCACCGCGAAAACTGGCAAGGTCAGCACTGCCGCCAGCCCCGTTTTGCGCCATTCATCGCCCGCGCCATGATCCATTAGGCGGATCTCATCTTTGGGAAGCGCGCGGCTGGCATAACCCGCGCGGGTTAGGGCTGCGGCAAGGGCATCCGCTTCGGCGGGATGATCAAACGAGACATGCGCGCTTTGCGTTGCCAAATTGACCGAGGCCGCGACCACTCCTGCCTGCGCGCGGAGCACCCGCTCGCTGCGGGCCACGCAAGATGCACAGGTCATCCCGTCAATCGCCAAGGTAATTGTTTGGGTCATGTTGCCTCCTTCAGCTACAAACCGCCTATTTTGCCATAAGGTCAAGGGCCGCGCCTGCGCGACGGCTTGACGTCGCCCAAACAGCGGCGCAATAGGCTTTCAAAGGAGAATTTGATGACCAAACTATCCATACCAGATATGAATTGCGGGCATTGCAAAGCGTCGGTCGAGGCAGCTCTTGCACCCTTGGCAACGCAAATTTCCGTGGATCTGCCCGCGCGGCAGGTCAGCTTTGACGGCGCAAAAGACATTCAGGCGATCTTGTCCGCTTTGGGCGACATTGGGTTTCCTGCACAAGTTCTTGCAAAATAACCTAAATTGCGGTAGCGAACACCAATTATTGCCGCAGTTTGGCCACGGCTAGGCCAAACCTGCGCAGAAAACTACCAATGCGGCCAAGACCGCAGGCGAAGATGGAGAAGATGATGGCAGGCCCAACGCAGCAACACGGCGGAACAACGCCGCAACCCCAACAGCAACAGGGGCAAATTCCCGCCCCCAGCGCGCCGCCCATTCGGGATTGGGCGTCTATCTAAAGCGTGAATACCCCAATATCCTCGCTGCCCAATCTTGGCCCCGCAACCGAGGCCGATTTTGCGCGCGCGGGTGTTCATTCTGCCGAAGCCTTGCGCGCACTGGGCGCTGATGCTGCCTATGCGATGTTGATCGCCACAGGCACGCGCCCGCATTTCATCGGCTACTATGTGCTGCATATGGCGCTGCAAGGCCGCCCATGGAACGATTGCAAGGGCGCAGAAAAAGCAACCTTACGCAAAAGCTTCGACGCCCTGAAATCCGCACATCAAGGGTCTGATGCCAAAGTCCGCGCAGATCTAGAGGTCGCTTTGCAGTTTTTCGGTGTGGTTGAGAAAAAACGCCCTTAACCGTTTCTTAAGTATACCGTTTCTTAAGTATATTGGCCGCTTCAGAAAACAGCCCTATCCGTTATTGGAAGGTTGTTTTTATCCAATATCGCCAAAATATACTCAATATCGCCGCGCGATAACCAATTAACCTAGATTCATTACCCATCATAGTCTTTGACTATAGTTAACGCCCACGCGACCAACGTTCATGGTAAATGGGGCGCGGTCAATGGTCGATATTAATCTTTCATCAACTTATACTAACAAGAACGCAACTGAAGTTTCGGAAAGCTTCTTTGGTACAGTTGTTAAGTCTGGAAAGAAAGATGAAGGTGTTTACAGCACTTTCTCAACAAACAATGCCGTTTTCCTAGAAGGTGTCACCAATACGACCCTCGCGCTTGATGCGCTAAACATTGGCTCTATCCGTTATCCAGGCGGGTCAGAATCGCGTATATTTGATCTATGCGATGCAGACGACATTGCAGGTCTTCATCGAGCAATAGATTACTGCGCTGCCGATAACCTTGCGTTGAATTTTACATTGCACGATACAAGATACTTCAAAAATATATCAACACAGGACGTGTATTTAACAGGAGTCGAACGCGCCGAGCTTTCAAATTTCATTACAAAAGACCTTATCGGCTATGCCAATGACAAGCAGGTGAAAATCGAATCCATTCATTTGGGAAACGAATTTCAAAGCCGCGTTGAAGAATACGGATGGCCAGCTTGGGTAGGATACGCAAAGGTTTCATCCGTTCTGTTGAATGAACTTGATCAGATTTTGGACAAGATCGATGACAAGCCTTTTGGCGAGCCGGATCTTGTTATTCAACCAAACAACTGGCTCTCGCCACAAAACAACGATGCATTTGTAGATATCCTTGTTTCGTCCGTTGGTAAGGACGGGAACTCTGCCGCAAGCAAGCTTGACGGGATTGACATTCACGGCGCGGGCACCGGTAGCCCCACAACAACCAATACTTTGGAACTGTCTTGGGAAGATTACTTCGGCATTGGGGATTCTCTGTCTTATGAACGAAACATCAGTAGGATGATAGAAGACTGGCGCAGTGATGATAGGTTTTTAAACATGTCTTTTCGCAACGATGCTTGGGCCTATGCGACATCACCAAAACTATCCGACGCAGCGCTTGGTATGTTGCAACTGCATACAGCATCTGAACTTGGGCTTACATCCGTAACAAGTTACGTCGCCTACAATATTGATGACTCTGCACTCGTGCGTCGTATTGCAGATCAATCTAGTCCCGAAGTGAAAATCACCGCTGGCGGCGCATTATTTGCAATGATGAGCGATGCATTGAAAGGCACTGAAGCCAGCACGTTTAAATCCGATCTCACCCCAGCACAGGAAGCACGTTTGCCTGTCTTAACACGCGCCTTTGAAGGGGATCAAAAAACTGTTCTTTATTTGGTTAACCGCACAGATCAAAGTGTAAGTATTGATCTGAACGCTACGGATATGCTGGCATCAGATGAAACCTATGTCGGCGGCGTTTCTAGTGTTTCGATCAATATTCTTGGATCAAGCAATCCAACAAAGGGAAACGGAACACCCACAAATACAATTTTGCCCCTGACACCGCAGCAATTGTATCTGGGTAACGATGATTTCGTTTTGGACCGCTATGAAATAGCCCAAGTTACCCTGTTGGCCGCCGGAACCTTTGGCACGGATAAATCCGAAAGGATAACCGCGCATGACGCAGGTTCAGTCCTTCATGGTTTGGGTGGAGAGGATTCGATCTATGGCAGCAGTTTTGCCGATACAATCGCAGGCGGCGACGGAAATGATGTGCTTTTTGGTGCAAATGGCGACGATGTTCTTTACGGCGGCGCCGGCACCGATAAATTCTTTGGTGGTGCGGGAGTGGATACGGCCAGCTATGCCTATTCAAGCGGTGCAGTGCGCATTGACATCGGTCTGCCTATGCGGAGCAGCGCGGATGCAGCGGGAGATGTCTTCAGCGGAATTGAACACATCGAAGGTAGCCGATTTAACGATACGATCACTGGTGATAGCAAAGCCAATGTCATTTTTGGCGGCGGGGGTGACGACGATTTTTATCTTTCGGGTGGCGCAGATTCTCTTTTCGGCGGAAGTGGAGCGAACGACAGCCTGTATTTGGGGCGATCTTCTGCGCAGACATCGCTTTTTCAGGGCAAAGGCAGTGGCGGAATTGTCGTTGATGGGATCGAAAACCTTTATGGAAGTATGCGAAACGACAACCTAACGGGAAATTTTGCAAACAACATAATTGCAGGTCGCGGCGGCGATGACGTTTTGTCGGGCTTTGGCGGAAATGATCTCCTAATTGGAAATGATGGCGATGATAAACTGTTCGGTGGGCGTGGCGATGACCGTTTGGTTGGGGGCGCGGGGGCCGATACTATGAGGGGCGGTTTGGGCAGCAATCAGTATGTCTACAATTCTGTGAAAGAGGGCGGCGATCTTATTTCAGATTTCAAGACCGATCCAGACACGGCAGATCGGATCTATGTCCGTGGCGCTTACTTCGGTAATCTAGATCTTGGCCAGTTAAAGGCGGACCAATTTGTATCCAACAAGGATGACATCGCTGCGAAGAACGTGGACGACCGCTTTATCTTTCGCGAAAGCGATTCAACTCTTTGGTTCGATATGGATGGTACTGGCGTTCTGCCCGCGCGTTTTTTGGCGCAACTGGATGACAGCGATGATGCGCAAAACGCGGAGACCGCTTTCTCCGCCTCCAATATTTGGATATTCTAGTCCTAACCGACCAGTCCCAAGTTAATGCGCCGGACAGGAAGCGCAGGTAAGTCCGTCCTGATCTCACCCGCATCGGTTGTGCAAAATAATCACAGTTGCAAGCCGTGTACCCGATGCTTAGGCAAACGCTACGATACGTGAACAAAGCACACCATGAAATGCTGCAAAGGGAAGCGCCGACCGAAAGGCCGCCTGACTGCTTTTCGACGTGGTGTATCGGAGGTTTTAAAGCCCAAGTAAACTACTTTAAGCATAGTATAAGCCAATGATTCAAATGGGATTTTCATCAAAGAACCGATTAAGCAAAGCGCGGCCTTCTTGGATTATCTGAAAATTTAATTGACGCTTGCAAAAAATATGGTTAATAGAAATATAAGTTTTGTAATTGGTGCGGTATTATGGTACAGATTGTTGCGAATTCAGCAATAGCAGTTTCAAATTCGTCAACAGTTAGCGATCGCTTTTTCGGCACTGTTGTGAAGGCTGGAATTAATCTGGACGATGATAGTCTGAACTTTGGATCATTGGTTATCGGAAGTTCCACCGACAATGGTCGCAACTTACAGGGCGTGACAAACACGACACTGTCTCTTGATGCTTTGGGTATTGGGTCTATCCGCTACCCTGGGGGATCTGAGGGCCAATTGTTTGACATAACCAACCCAGAGCAGATCCAAGGACTGCATAGAGCCATCGATTTTTGTCAATCGCGTGGTCTCTCTCTTAATTTTACGCTGGATGATCAAAGGTATATCAAGGAATCTGGAGAGAATTTTCGTGTAGCACTTACGCCGAACGAACGCGCTGATCTACAAACATTTATTGTGCGCGATTTGGTCGGATATGCAGCGAGCAAGGGCGTTACCATTGAATCAATTCATATAGGAAATGAGTTTCAAGGTGATACAAGCTATCTTGTCGGCAATGATAAAGCATGGCTAGGATATGCAAAGTCAAGTTCTTTAATTATCAACGAAGTTGACGCCATTCTAGATAGTATCTTGTTTACCAGTTCAAGTGATCGCCCAAGCATCGTGATCCAACCGCCCAACTGGGATCGAAATTCGCATCAAGTTGAGTTTTTGAACGAACTCAAAACGACGTTAGGAGCAGATGGATTTTCGGCAGCATCCAAGTTGGACGCCATAGACCT
>CAXNJD010000071.1:0-6259 GCA_964202545.1 Cypionkella sp. | reverse complement strand
CCCTGCGCCGCCCCCGCAAGAGCCACCGCCAAACTGCCAGGCATACGGCGCGCCGCATCGTCCTGCCGCGCAATCGTGCCAATAAACCGCTTACGCGATGCCCCCAGCAGCACAGGCAGACCAAGGTTGTGAAACAGCGACAGGCGCGCAAGCAGCGCCAAATTATGCGCCAGCGTTTTGCCAAACCCTATGCCTGGATCAATGGCAATCAAATCGCGCGCAATACCTGATGCCACCGCCTCCGCCACGCGCGCAGACAACGCATCGTAGACATCCAGCAGCACATTGTCATATTGCGGATCGTCCTGCATCGTCGCGGGGGTTTTGATCGAGTGCATCAAAATAACAGGCCGCCCTGATGCGGCGACCATCCCCGCCATAGCGGGATCGAATTGCAAGGCCGTGACATCGTTCAAAATGCTGGCCCCCACAGCAAAGGCCGCGCTTGCGACGCCAGCCTTGCGCGTGTCGATGGATATGGGGCAGTCCAGCCCCCCTGCCCGAAGCGCAGCAATCACAGGGGCGGTGCGCTGAATTTCCTCATCCACCAAAACCTCTACCGCGCCAGGGCGCGTGGATTCGCCGCCAATGTCAATAATATCAGCCCCTGCAGCCATGCGCCGCGCCTGCATCAGCGCGGCATCAGGGGCCAAGAACAACCCGCCATCGGAAAAACTATCGGGCGTGATGTTCAAAATTCCCATCAAACGTGGGCGATCCAGCGATAGGCCTGCAAAATTGGGGCGCTTTGCCGACAGCCGCAGGGCATCTTCGGCTGGCAGATCAGCCGCAGCAATCAGGCGCGCAGGCCCGCTGCGCGAGATGACCTCAACTTGGGCAAACCATCCCAAACCGCCCGCAAGGGGCAAGGCCCCCGCAGGGCGGGCCGGGTCAAACTGGGGGATAGGGCGAAAGTATTCCATAAAGCTTGGTAATATAGGCGCGCAGCCCAGCGCAAGTGGGCGCACCTCACGCGGCTGAAACAACAGTAACGTGCGAGCCAATTGGCAACGGGCCAATCTCCGAATTTGCATCGCCGTGCACGATCAGTCGGTCAGCGGCCATTTGTTCGGCCAACCACAGCGCCAGTTGCAACGGCGCGCGGGTTTGCGGGCCATCCACCGCATCCAGCACCAGCTTGCTGGGGGCCCAGACAATCATTTGCCCGCGCTTGATCGCCCAATCAATTTCCGTGCGCGTCGCCACCACCACGCAGCGCGGATCACGCGCTGCCAGCGTCCATGCGTTTTGTTCAATCGCCAGCAAATCCACGCGCCGCTGCGTGGGGCCATGCCCCGTTTGCGGGCGCGGCACATCGGGCAAACCAACGGCCAAAATCACAGGCAGTCCATGCGCCTGTAAACCATCCAGCAATCGCGGCAAATCGGGCGAGGCAATTGCCCGATTGTCCAGAAAGGCGACCAGCGGATGCACCGATGCCTCATGCCCATCCTGCCCCACCACCTTTACCGCCACCTCTGCGCGCGAGCGGACAATCTCTACCCCTAATTTATAAGGGCCAATATCCAGCTTTTCGATACGCACAAAGGCGCGCATGGCTTGCGGTTCGGTCAAAATGCGGGCCGCCAGCCGTTCAGCCAAAGTTTCCAGCAGGTTTAAACGTTCTGCGGCAAGTTCCGCCGCAATCGCCTCGGTCAAACGATCATAAGACAGGATGCGATCTACGTCATCATTCAATGGCTGCGGCGCAGGCCGCACCTCGACCACAATGTTGAACATCACCCGCTGTGTATGGCCGCGTTCTTGCTGAAACGCGCCTATGTCTACATCAACGATGTAATCGCGCAGCGAAATGCGATCACGCGGATCAGCCGTGGCCGAAGCCTCGCTGCGCGCGATAGGGTGGGCAAAGGCCAGCGAGATGTCGGTGCTCATGGGCCGATCCCCAGAAAACGCCCGAATGGGCAAAACGATAGGGGCAGACTAGTGCCTGCCCCGTATCTAATGTGCCAAATTTAGACGCATGCCGCAAGGGCCGCGACATTTAACCAGATTTACTGACGATAGAACAAATGCCGCCCAATGCTGGCGGTCTGTTCAAAAACGCGGGACCAACGGGGGTTAACTGCCGTTGTGTGGAAATGGGTTGCCCCATCTGTCAACTCACGCGGCGCGCCTTGCAGCATCAGCGCCGCGATACGCGCGGCCAATTCTTCCGACCCTGCTTCGTGCATCACTTCGGCCTTACCATCGCAGTTGTATGAAAACTGGCAAGACTGCGCATTGCCCTGCGCCACCACACCGCACACGGTATTTGGGTAGGCTGGGCTATCTACGCGGTTTAAAATCACTTCAGCCACAGCAAACTGGCCTTCCACATTCTCACCGCGCGATTCGAAATAGAGGGCCTCTTTCAGACACGCAAACTCTGCGCTGCTTTGCAGCTTTTTCGAAGGCTCGGGCTGTGCCATCAGCCATGCTGTGGTGTATTCCATCTCGGCACTTTTCTTTGCGCCAAAGGGGCTCGCCGCTTCGGGGCCAGTGGCCAATGCCACCTTATCGGCCTCGGAAAGCGCGTCATGGGTCGATTTTTCTGCCCCAAGAAGTGCACCGAAAGAGGCACTAAGGGCGGCATTTGGGTCGTTCGAAGTGCTGAGCTGAACGTCAGCAAAGGTGGCCCCACTTTGAACCAGCAGCGCCGTTGCAGCTGCAATCCAGATTTGGTGCATTTTCATCTAGGGTGTATCCCACTTGTTTCATCGCACCTGCGGGCAAGCCCGCTCGGCACCCATCGGAGCTACCCCACGGGTCATTAACAATCTACCTAGTGGGAGGCAGGTTAGCATTTTGATGTGAATCTAGGCGGATTACCGCCCATCGCTCTGGGCACCAATCTGCCAGTTTTGCGCTAAACTTTTGGAATATAACGCATTGTTGAAAAGTCGCCCCGATCCAAAAGTGCCAAGTGTGCGGACGCCAAACGCGCAAGCGGAACGCGATATGGGCTGCAAGAGACGTAATCAAAGCCCGCCTTGCGGCAAAAATCGATTGATTCGGGGTTGCCGCCATGCTCGCCGCAGATCGACAACGTCAGATCAGCGCGGGTCGCGCGGCCGCGCTGCGCCCCGATCAGCAGCAACTCACCCACCCCGTCCACGTCCAAAATATGGAACGGGTCTTCGGGAAAAACGCCCTGCTGGACATAGGTGTTCATGAACCGCCCCGCATCATCGCGCGACAGACCATAGGTCATTTGCGTAAGGTCATTCGTTCCAAACGATAAAAAGCTGGCGTGCTGGGCAATATCCCCCGCCCGCAGGGCAGCCCGTGGGGTTTCCACCATCACACCCAGCTTAAAGTCAAAATTCACGCCAGATTTGCTGCGCACTTTGGCCGCGATCGTGTCAATATGGGATTTGACCAGTTCCACCTCGCGCCGCGCAGATACCAGCGGGATCATAATTTCGGGCACAACGGGCGTGCCTTTGTGGGCCAGATCAACAGTCGCCTCAAAAATCGCCTGCACCTGCATGGCGTAAATTTCGGGCAAAACCACGCCCAAACGCACTCCGCGCATCCCCAGCATCGGGTTAAACTCGGCCAAAGCCTCGGCGCGGCGCGTCACGTCCGACAGCGGTTTATCCAGCGCTTCGGCCAATTCGCGCAAACCTTCGCGCGAATGGGGCAAAAATTCGTGCAAAGGTGGGTCGAACAGGCGAATGCAGACAGGCAGGCCCGCCATAATCTCGAACAATTGCACAAAATCGGCGCGCTGCATCGGCAGCAATCGCGCAAGCGCCGCCGCGCGGTCGGCAGACGTGTCGGCAAAGATCATCTCACGCATCACCACAAGGCGATCTTCGTCAAAAAACATATGTTCCGTGCGGCACAGGCCAATGCCTTGGGCCTGAAATCGGCGCGCCGTGGCCGCATCGGACGGCGTATCGGCATTGGCGCGGATACCAATATCGCGAAACTCGTCTGCCCATGTCAGCAGCCGCTGAAACCCATCATCTAAACTGGCCGCCAGCATATCGGCAGCGCCTGCAAGCACTTCACCCGTGCTGCCATCCACGGTGATGATATCGCCCTCGGCCAAAATGCGCCCATTTGCGGTGATCTTCTTATCCTTGCCATCCACGCGAATAGACGCACCTACCACGCAGGGCAGACCAAGGCCGCGCGCAATCACCGCCGCATGGCTGGTCACACCGCCGCGTTCGGTCACAATGGCAGCCGCCGAATTCATGCCGCGAATATCTTCGGGCGCGGTTTCGCGGCGCACCAAAATGCACGCCTCGCCCCGCGCGGCGCTCGCCTGCGCGGCCTGAGACGAAAACACAATTTTGCCCACCGCAGCACCAGGGCTGGCCGCAATCCCCTTGGCCAGCACATCGCGCGGGCTGCGCAAGTCGACCTGCGGATGCAGCAGTTCCGACAGCGCGCGCGGCTCTACCCGCAGCACCGCCTCGGGGCGGGTGATAATCCCATCATCGGCCAAAGCCACGGCAATTTTCAGCCCCGCGCGTGCAGAACGCGGGGTTTTTACCGCATCCAGCACCGCCAGCTTGCCATCCTCAATGGTGAATTCAATCATCATCTCTTCGCGCAGCTTGGTGCGGCCTGTTTGGCCGTGCTGCAAAAGTTGTGCAAAAATCTGCGGCGCGATATCTTGCAGCGATGGCCCGCGCGGATCATGCGTTAAAAACATCGCTTCGCCCCCCGCCTTGGCATCAAAGCGCTGGCTTTGGGATAGGTAACGGCCTGTAACTTGCCCGTCCCCTGTAACGGGGTCGATAAACTGAATAACCCCCGTGCCCGAAATACCCTGCCCAATACCTTGGGCCATTTCCTGCACGATCAGGCCCAGCGGCGCCTCGGGCGGCGCGCCCTTGGCTTGGCGCAAAAGGCGGGCAGTCGTGCCTTCCCATGCGCGGGCCATCGAGCGCAGCACTTCGGACAATTGCTGCGTGGCGGTTTCGGGAAAGGGGGCCTCCATCTCGCGCTCGTATTGCGCCAGCGCCTCTTTCAACGCTGCACTGCTGGGGGTGGCGGCTGCAAACATATCAGGGTCAAGGCGGGCGACATGGGTTGCATAGCTTTGGATAAAGCGCAAATACAGCGCATCTGCCGCCGCTTGGCCATGGGTTTTGATCAACCCCGCATGGCGCTGCGCATTCATGCCAATATTCAGCACCGTGGCAGGGCCACCCCAATCGGGGTTGACAGGGCTGCACCGCACCGACACCAAAGCGCCATCTCCAAAATTGGCCAACACTGCGCCCGTGTCCACCATCTGCCCCGCCGCAATGGCGCGGATTGTGGCGGCGGGCAGAGCGATGGATTTAGGCACAGGCATAGCAATGCGCACCATGCGCTGTAGGCATTTAGCCCGCCATCCATGCGCAAGGGTCAAAATGGGGGAACTGGGGGTGATCTCGGTAAACTCGGGCACTTTTGTCTTTCTGCGGCGGCGGCGGGATTTGGGGGCGCTTTGCAGATGCAGCATACACAGAGGGATGATTGGCGCAAGCGTTTAGGGCGGCGCTTGCGGAAAGCAGCGGGGGTTTCACACCCCCGCGCCCCCGTGGGATATTTGTGAAGAAAAGAAGGGGCAGCGTTTCTTTTCTTTACAAATATCCTCGGGGGGTGAGCGCAGCGAGGGGGGCGGAAAGCCCCCCTTGGGCGGTGGGGCCGCGCCCTATCCTTCGAGTTTTGAAAAATCCGCCACCCCCGCGCACAGGGCGCGGATGCGGTGCAACAGGTTCAGGCGGTTACGGCGCAGAATTTCGCTGTCGGCGTTGACCTGCACATCCGTAAAGAACGCATCAATCGGCGCGCGCAGGGCGGCCATGGCGGTCATGGCGGCGGAGAAATCTTCGGCTTTCATCGCAGGGGTGATTTGCGCATCGGCGGTATCGAGGGCAGCAAAAAGGGCGCGCTCGCTGTCTGTTTCGGCAAACTTGATATCCGCGCCAAAGGAGTATTCGACGCCATCCTTCGCCTCGGCTTGGGCGAGGATATTCGCCGCGCGTTTGGCCCCTTGCAGCAGGTTCGTGCCATCATCGGTTTTCAGGAAACTTGCGAGGGCCTCGGCCCGTTTGACCAACAGGGTGAGGTCATCGTTGTTTGGCATGGCGAGGCAGGCCTCGATGATATCGGGGCGGATGCCCTGGTCTTTTAGGAACACTTTGAGGCGGTCGTGGAAGAAGGAGAGGAGGTCGTTCACATCGGCAAACGATTCTTCTATTGGGCCAATCAAATCAGCGGCAAAGCGGAATGGGCCTTTGGTCAGATT
>CAXNJD010000070.1:0-6267 GCA_964202545.1 Cypionkella sp. | reverse complement strand
ATCCCTGCGCAAACCTGTTTGGGTGCCGCCCAATTGGGCCTTCCCTGTGGTGTGGACAACCCTTTATATCCTGATGTCTTGGGCCGCGATGCGGGTGGGCATGTCGGGGGCGAACGGCGCGCTTATCGCGCAAGCGCTGGCGCTTTGGGCGCTGCAAATCGCGCTGAATGCAATTTGGACACCCGTTTTCTTTGGCCTGCACCGGATGCGTGCGGCCGTGCTGATTATGGCGGGGCTGTGGGCATCCGTTTTGGGCACGGGGATTACGTTTTATGCCATCGATCCTATCGCGGGGCTAATGATTGCGCCCTATGTGTTGTGGGTATCAATTGCTTTTGCGCTGAATGTATCATTGGTGCGGCTTAATCCCTTGGTATCGACCTAAGGCCACCGCACACGCCTCGGCACGCGGCAGGCCACCATCGCTTGGATCAGCTTATTGTCATAGCGGCGCAGGTCTAAGGTTTCGTGCATTCCCGTCACCCTTTCGCCATCCAAGGTCGTGTCCATCATGGTGCGGGCATAAAACGGCGCTTCCAACAGGGCCATGCGTTGCCGCGCTTTGCTGCCCGCATCGCCGCGCGTGGCGCGGGAAATGCCCCATGCCGTGCGGGGCAGGGGGGCAAATGGGGGCGGCTGCACTTGGGCTGCGCTGCCATCGGGGGCAAAATCCAGCCCCAGTTCCAGCTTTGATCCATCGCGCCGCAAGGCATCGTAATAGACCGATGCGCCAGATGCGCGCGGATAGCGCCCCCATGTCCAATGGGTGAAATCGGCCTCCAACGGGTCGGTGCCAAAATTGGCATCAAAATACCCATGCCCCTGCCATTTATGCGCGGGCGATATATCCACCTCAATGCGCGCAATCGGGGCAAAGGGCCGCCAGATGTGCCGCCCATCTGGTGTTAACTTTGCCTCAACGGCTGTTATGGCGCTGGGCGTCAAGCGGATTTGCCCCTGCACACGGCCCACGCGGGGAAGCGCCGATATCTCATTGATATCAATCACCAAAGTGCCGCCTTCCCATGCGATACGGCTGGGCCCCACTTGCAAAGCATCACGCGTCTGAACCAGCGCAGCCTCACCCCGATCTGTCATGGTATAACGGGGGGGGGGGCCGAACGTGGCCACATTAATGCAGGCGTGATTGGCAGGGTTGCCGCGCCCTGACCATGCATACCAAGGCGAGAACACCGCGCCGATCATGCCAATCACCGAAACTGCGCTGGCCCCATCATCCGACACGCCGTCGACGTACCACCATGCATAACCGCCCGCAGGCGGCTTTACAGTGAAATCGGGCCGCTCAATATCGCTGCGGCCGCGTGCTGGCCCGACAATGCCGCCATCGGCACCCCCGCCCCCGGATGCGCGCCGCCCCCCGCCAGATATAGGCCCTTTTTCCGCGTCTGCGCCGTGGGGCGCAGCATCGGGGCCAGCAGTGATTGCGGGGATCGCCCGTAAATCGCCCCCATCGAGGCGGGAAACAATGCCTCCCATCCCTGCGGCGTTGTCAGCGCTGTGGGTGAGGGCGGCGTTTGAAAGCGCAGGTTGAAGCGGGACAGTTGGCTTAGCATTTCCGTCTGGCATTGGTCTGTCTCATCCGTTTTAGGGGGGGTGCCTGCCTGCAAAGGCGCAGCGTTCATAATGATTTCAAAGCGTTCTGCCGCCTTGGGCACGCCGCCGTTGCTGCGATCTTGAGCGCAGATATACAAGGTTGGATCGCGCGCCATCTGGCGGCGCGCAATGGCCCCAAAGTCCTTCGCTGGATCGCCGCCAAAGAACACATTGTGATGGATCAGATCGGGCGCATCTGCGGCGATCTTCGCGCCAAAGGCCCAGACATAGGCCGACAGGCTGCGCGACTGGGTGGCGCTTTTGCGCACAGCGTCCTGCGCCATTTGCCCAAGCAACCCTGCGGTCAGCGCGGCAGGATCGCCGTTAAATATCACGCTGCGGGCGATGATTTCGCTACCATCTGCAAGTTTTACTGCGACTACCCTTCCACTTTGCACCATGATCTGCTGCGCAGCAATTCCGCAGCGAAACTGCACGCCTTTTTCCCGCGCCAGCCGCACCAGCCCTGCCGCAAGCGCAGCCATACCGCCCTGCACGGCCCAAACGCCCGCCGCCTCGGCCTGCCAAACCAGCGCTAGCACTGCGGGGGATTTTTGCGGCGCGCCGCCAACATAGGTGGCATAGCGGCCAAACAGTTGCACAAGGCGCGGGTCAGAAAACTGCCCCGCAAGCCAGCGCGTAAGGGTCATGTGGGGCAAAAGCGCGGGCCAAATCGCGGGGCGCTGGGCGGCGGCAAGGGCGATTGCACCAAGGCGCGGCTTGCCTGCGCGCATCATTGGGCCATCAAAGGCATCATACATTGCGCGCGTCACCCGATCGAACCGCAGATAATCGCGCGCCGCCCCCGCCCCTGCAAAGCGGCCAATCGCATCTGCGTTGGCGGCGGTATCCGTATAAAGATCAAGCTGCGCGCCACCCTGCCAAAAGTGCCGCGCCAAAATGGGCTGGGGGATCAGCGTGACATAATCGGCCAGCTTTGCCCCCGCGCGCGCGAACAGAGTTTCAAACACATCGGGCAGGGTCAGGACCGTCGGGCCTGTGTCCACTGGCCCCGCGTCTGACGGCAGGCAGCGGATTTTCCCGCCCAAATGCGCCTGCGCTTCAATCACCGTCACATCGCGCCCAGCCGAGGCAAGTGCGATGGCCGCACAAAGCCCCCCCACGCCCGCCCCAATCACCACATCGCGCGGCGTATCCAATTTTTCTGCATGGCCCATCAGGCGATTGTTGACTTGAGCGCGCAATATGTCCAGTATGATTTACACATGCTGTCAGAAAATATTGACAGTTAGATGCCAAACCCGCTTAAAGGGGGCCAAAATGCCGTTTTCTGCAAGGCTAGATGCTGCAACCGCTGCCGTTTTGGCGCGGGCTATGGAAGGCGGGCCTTCCCAACTTGCGCGGGCGCTGCATTATGCAGTCACCCCTGGGGGCGCGCGGATTAGGCCGACAATCCTTCTTTCGGTTGCCTCGGCCTGCGGCGATGATCGCCCGCATCTTTCCGATGCAGCCGCTGTCGCGCTGGAACTGATCCATTGCGCAAGTTTGGTACATGATGATCTGCCCTGCTTTGATGATGCCGATACGCGGCGCGGCAAAGCAACGGTGCACAAAGCATTTTCTCAGCCCCTTGCCGTGCTGACGGGTGATAGCCTGATCGTGCTGGCCTTTGATATTTTGGCCGCCGCTGCGCAAGATGGATCACATTCCGATGCCTTGCGCGCGCTGTCGATGGTGCGGGTACTGGCCACGCGCACGGGCATGCCTTTGGGCATTTGTGCAGGTCAAGGCTGGGAAAGCGAATCGTCGATTGATCTGTCCGCCTATCATCGTGCCAAAACGGGGGCGCTGTTTATTGCGGCGACCCAAATGGGCGCGATTGCGGCAGGGCAAGAGCCTGACCAATGGGAAGAGCTGGGCGCGCGCATTGGCGAGGCGTTCCAAGTGGCCGATGATCTGCGCGACGCACTGTATGATGCCGATGCTTTGGGCAAACCAGCAGGGCAAGATGCGATCCACGCCCGCCCTAATGCGGTGGCAGAACTGGGCGTCCAGGGCGCAGTCAGTAGGTTGCAAGATATTTTAGGCGGGGCGATTTCATCGATCCCGCGCTGCCAAGGCGAGGCGATGCTGGCGCAAATGGTACGCCGTTATGCAGAAAAGATGACGCCAGCCTTGCCACAACTGAACGCAGCGGCGCGGTAGATGCCTGCGTTGTTATTGCGGCTTGCGGGCTCGCCCCGCTTTCAGGCATGGGCGGCGCGCGTGCCGCTGCTGCGCCGCATTGGCCGCGCCGAAGGGGCCGCGATTTTCGATTTGGTTCAAGGATTTGTACGCGCCCAAGTGCTGGCCGCACTGGTAGAATTGGATATTCTGGCGCAGCTGAAATCTGGCCCCATGCTGGCTGCCGATTTGGCAGGCGACGCGGGGATGAATGCCGATCGCATGGCGATACTGCTTCAGGCGGGGGCGGGGATTGGTCTTTTGCACAAAAGGCGCGATGGCCGCTTTGCGCTGCGCATGCGCGGGGCCGCTGTGCTGGCGGTGCCCGGGTTGGAAGGTATGATAAGGCATCACCGCGCCTTTTATGACGATTTGGCCGACCCTACTGCCTTACTACGCGGCGGGGCGCAAACCCAGCTTTCGCAGGTTTGGCCCTATGTTTTTGGGGCAGGGGCCGCCGAAGACCCCGCCCGCGCTGCCCGTTATTCGGCGCTGATGGCCGATAGTCAGGCATTGGTTGCTGCCGAGGTGCTGGCCCATGTCTCGCTGGCAGGTTCCAAGCGCCTGCTGGATGTGGGCGGCGGGACTGGCGCGTTTTTGGCCGCTGTTGGGGCAAAATATCCCGCATTGAACTTGCATTTGTTTGATCTGCCTGCCGTGCTTCAGGGGGCAGCCGCGCGGCTTGGCACCTTTGGGGCGCGGGTGCAGTTGCACACGGGCAGTTTTCGCGATGACCCCCTACCGCAAGGGGCAGACACAATCAGCCTGATTCGCGTTCTGTATGATCACAGCGATCAGACTGTCGCCGCCCTGCTGCGCGCCGTTCACACCGCCCTGCCGCAAGGGGGGCGCCTGATTGTGGCCGAACCGATGTCGGGCGGGGCGAATCCTGACCCGATTACAGATGTGTACTTTTCTCTTTACACATTGGCGATGCAAACGGGCCGCACCCGCAGCATGGACGAAATTGCCACGCTGCTGGGCAGCGCGGGATTTGTGAATATCCATAAAATCCCATGTTTTCGGCCATATATCGCCTCGGCCATCACCGCGACACGCGGATAACTCCCTGTAAAATTCGTATATATTTCAGCGCAAACGCCGCTATTTATCGCAACACTGTCAATATTGATTGACAGTCACATATGTAAGTCTAGAATGACATAAAGGGGAGGCAGTCAAACATCGTGATTGTCTCAAAGGGGGAAGAACACGTGCAAAGCACAGCGGTCATACTATCAGGCCCCAAAGATATCGCCCTGCGCGATGTGGGGCTTATCGCCCCGCAGGCGGCGGATGTTGTCGTAAAAGTTGGGTTTTCTGGCATATCGACAGGTACGGAAAAGCTGTTCTGGTCTGGTACGATGCCGCCCTTTCCTGGCATGGGTTATCCGCTGGTTCCTGGGTATGAGGCGGCTGGCGAAGTGGTTGAAGCCGGGCCCGATTCGGGGCTGCGCGTGGGCGATACCGTCTTTGTGCCTGGTGCGAATTGCTATCAGCCAGATGATACTGGCCCCGTGCGCGGGCTGTTCGGCGCGGCGTCGCAGTATTTGGTGACGGCTGGCGCGCGCACCGCAAGGCTGGATGCAGGCTGGGGTGCGCAAGGCGCGCTGCTTGCGCTCGCCGCCACCGCGCGCCATGCGATTGCAGGCTTTCAGAACGATCTGCCCGATTTGATTGTGGGCCACGGTGTTCTGGGCCGTCTACTAGCGCGCCTGACTGTGGCTGCAGGGGCCAAACCGCCCACACTTTGGGAAACCAATCCCGCCCGCCGCTCAGGCGCTGTGGGGTACGAGGTGATCGATCCCGAAAGCGATACGCGCCGCGATTACCGCGCGGTTTACGATGCTTCTGGCGCGCCAGACCTGCTGAACACCTTGATTGGCCGCATAGCCAAAGGCGGCGAAGTTGTCCTTGCAGGGTTCTATACAGCGCCTTTGTCCTTTGCCTTTCCGCCCGCCTTTATGCGCGAGGCGCGCATCAGAATTGCCGCTGAATGGGCGGCAGATGATCTGGTTGCCACCCGCGAACTGATCGTATCGGGCGCGCTTTCGCTGGATGGGCTGATCACGCATCAGCGCCCCGCCAGCGCCGCCCCTGCCGCCTATGAAACCGCATTTTCTGATGCGGACTGCCTGAAAATGATCCTCAATTGGAGTGGCCACGCATGACCCTCGACATCCCAAATCTTAAAGATTTTGACGCCCGCCTTCGGGCCGAAGCGGCCGAGGAACCCAGCCTAGAGGTGCCGCAGGGCGAACCCAAATCCAAAACCCAAATCATCGCCATTTACGGCAAAGGCGGCATTGGCAAATCGTTCACCTTGGCGAACCTGTCGCATATGATGGCCGAAATGGGCAAGCGCGTGCTGCTGATTGGCTGCGATCCTAAATCCGACACAACCAGCCTTTTGTTCGGCGGCAAGGCTTGCCCCACCATCATCGAAACCTCGACCCGTAAGAAACT
>CAXNJD010000069.1:0-6271 GCA_964202545.1 Cypionkella sp. | reverse complement strand
CAGATAGGGAAACTGCCAAAACGCGTCCAAAAGGGTATAGTCATAAAGACCATCTGCGCCAATCTTAAAGGGCGTCTGCGCCGCCATATCATACAGAGACAATTGGATAAGAGTTGCAACGATGCCGCGGTCAGATTCGGTTGCGGGGGTGATCTCGACAGGGGCGCTCTGCATCCAAGCCTCTCAATTGACAGGGAAACAGGCCCAAAGCCCCCCCCCCTCAAAACCCCGCGGGCCGCCCCTCATGTGCCATGTGATCCAGCACGGCGTTAACGAATTTCGGCTCCTTACCGCCGTCGAAAAACGCCTTAGCTACATCGACATATTCGGTGATCGCCACGCGCGGCGGGGTGGGCAGTTGCGTCAGTTCCGCCCCAGCCGCGCGGAACAGGGCGCGCAGGACGGGGTCGATGCGGCCCAGCGGCCATTTGGCCACCAGCGCGCGGTCGGTCAATTGGTCTATCAGGGCTTGATGGTTGACCGCGTGATCGACCACGGCGCGGAAATGCTGCGCATCGCCTTCGGCCATTTCGTCACCCTCATACACCGCGCCAAAGCGATGCTCGACAAATTCGGCGCAGACCGCCTCGACCGTCTGGCCAGAGGCTTCCATTTGAAACAGCGCTTGCACCGCATACAGCCGTGCCGCCGATTTCATGTGCCGTTTGTCCGTCATGCGCGAAAGCCGATCCCTGTGGTGCTGCGCGCCCATTTGCGCGAGAGTGCGACCAGATGCAAGGCCGCAAGTGCCGCGCCCCCGCCTTTATTCTGGCCCGCGACTTCGGCCCGCGCCAAAGCCTGCGCGCGGTTTTCCACCGTTAGAATGCCGTTGCCAATGGCCGCCCCGCCAAGACCCAGCATGGAAATGGCGCGGGAGCTGTCATTGCAAACCGTATCATAATGCGTCGTCTCGCCGCGAATAACACAGCCCAGCGCGACATAGGCATCAAACTTTTGCAGCCGTTCGGCCATGGAAATGGCAGTGGGCACTTCCAAAGCGCCTGGCACTTCGACCACTTCAACCTCCGCGCCGCAGCCCTGCGCCGCCGCGGTGGCACCAGCCACCAGTTGATCGGTGATGTCTTTGTAATAG
Source organism: Cypionkella sp. (assembly GCA_964202545.1). Taxonomy (GTDB): domain Bacteria; phylum Pseudomonadota; class Alphaproteobacteria; order Rhodobacterales; family Rhodobacteraceae; genus Cypionkella. The sequence continues at coordinate 5,178 of CAXNJD010000069.1, read as the reverse complement.
GGGGCAACCACGATTAAAACTTTGACGGGTTTGTCAAAGCTGGGCGCGGGAAGGGTGTAGTGCTGTTCAGCGCTGGCCATGATCTACTCCGTAATTGCTTTGGTGCCTGCGATTTGCAGGCCATAGGCTTCAAGCGCCACCACGCGCGGTGCGGCGGAATTGGTTACTAGGGTAATTTTGGTCAGGCCCAGTGCCGCCAGTATCTGCGCGCCCAGCCCATACTGGCGCAAGATTTGGGGCGATGCTTCGCCTTCGGTCACCATTTTCATCGATGTATCGCGCAGCAGAACCACCACGCCGCGCCCTGCCTGTGCAATGACCCGCATCGCGCCTTGAATGTCGCTGGAATGGCCTTCAGAAATGCCCAAAACATCCTCTAGCGGATTAAGGTTATGCACCCGCACCAGCACAGGCGCATCCCCGCCCAAATCGCCTTTCGTCAGCGCGATATGCTCGTCGCCATGCGTGTCATCGGCGAAAATGCGCATCAGCCATTCACCGCCGTGGGCCGATGTCACACGCCGCACAGAACGTTCTTTAATCAGGTTATCATGGCGGCGGCGGTAAGCGATCAAATCTGAAATCGTGCCAATTTTCAGCCCATGCTTTTGCGCAAAGCCCACCAAATCGGGCAGACGGGCCATGGTGCCATCGTCTTTCATAATCTCGCAGATCACGCCTGCGGGTTTTAGGCCTGCAAGACGGGCGATGTCGGTAGCAGCCTCGGTGTGTCCCGCGCGCACCAAAACGCCGCCATCGCGGGCACGCAGCGGAAAGACATGGCCAGGGGTGGCCAGATCGGTTGGCTTGGCATTTGGGTCAATCGCCACGGCGATAGTGCGGGCGCGGTCGGCGGCGGAAATGCCTGTGTCAACGCCTTCGCGCGCCTCGATCGACACTGTAAAAGCCGTCTCATGGCGCGACGAATTGCGCGCCGCCATCAGCGGCAGGCCTAATTCGTCAATTCGCGCGCCCGTCAACGTCAGGCAAATCAGCCCGCGGCCATGGGTGGCCATAAAGTTAATCGCCGCCGCATCGGCCATTTCGGCAGGGATCACCAAATCGCCCTCATTCTCGCGGTCTTCGTGATCGACCAAAATGAACATACGGCCCGCTCGGGCATCTTCAATAATCTCTTCGACCGAGGAAATAGCATCGATATAGTTGACCTGATCGCTCATCTTCAAATCCCAAATTGGCTTTGCCTGCGCTTACCCGATTGCGCACGCCATTGCCAGAGCGACAGATCGGCGCGGCTTGCGCAGGGGCTGTGCGCAAATGCGTTTGAAATGGCATGCGCGGGGCGCCATTCCTACCTTTTCTTCCACTTCGGATACCTTGCTCGAAGCAAGCACAGTTTGAACCAAACTTGCGCTTCCTAACTCTGCAAATATCCTGGGGGGAAGTCGCTCAAGCTTGCTTGAGCGACAGGGGGGCAAAGCCCCCCTTCCGCCCTTTCAGGTAAACTCTTGCAGACGGGTCACATAGCGCGCCACATAGCGCGCCATCGTGTCCACCTCTAGGTTCACCAAATCGCCAACTTTGACCTCGCCCCAAATCGTCACCGCTTGGGTATGGGGGATGAAATTGATGTCAAAATCAGCGCCCCGCACATCGTTGACTGTCAACGAAGTGCCGCTCAGCGCGACTGATCCTTTGGGGGCGATATAGCGTGCCAAATCATCGGGCGCGCGGAAGGTCACGCGCAGGCTGTCGCCTTCAGGCGTAATCCCCACCACCTCGGCCACGCCGTCCACATGGCCCGATACGATATGCCCGCCCAATTCTTCCCCCACCCGCAATGCGCGTTCAAGGTTGATGTGCTGGCCAACGGCCCAGCCATTAGTGCCGCCGATATTGGTTTTGCGCAGAGTTTCGGCAGAAATGTCCACGTCAAACCAATTGCGCGGCGCGGATCCCGTGGCCACCACGGTCAGGCACACGCCCTCGCAGGCAATAGATGCGCCAATATCAATCCCCGCCACATCGTAGTTGGTCGCAATACGCGCGCGTAAATCGCCCTTGGGCTGCAGCGCGATCACCTCGCCCATATCGGTGACAATTCCTGTAAACATCGCGCGCCTCCTGCCGTTTTGCGTTAAACTAAAGCGCGGGCAGCCCTGCCGCAAGGCCAAGGCGCAGATTGCATTGCTTTTGACGCAAATGCGCCCTAGATTCTTCTTAAAGATGATCCAAGGTTAACCTTGGCGTAAGCCCCAAGCAGCAACGATGGGGCAAAGGTAGGCAGAATGACCAAGTTGAAGGCAGCGGCAGAAATGCCCCCAGCGGCGCGCAGGTTTTTGTTTTTGCAAGGCCCGCACGGCCCATTCTTTGCGCGTTTGGGCAAAATGCTGACCGATGCAGGCGCGCAGGTCTGGCGCGTGGGGTTCAACCGCGGGGATCGTGCCTTTTGGCCCAATGCAGGGTTTATCCCCTATCGCGGCCACCATGACGATTGGCCCGCCGCCTGCGACGACCTATTGGCCGCGCACGCGATTACAGACCTTGTGCTTTATGGCGATACCCGCCCCATTCATGCCCATGCCATCGCCGCCGCCCGCGCGCGCGGCATCGCCGTGCATGTGTTTGAAGAGGGCTATCTGCGCCCCTATTGGATTACCTATGAACGGGGCGGATCAAACGGCAATTCGCGGCTAATGGATTTGACCGTGGTGCAAATGCAGGCCGCCATTGCCCCCTATGACATGGACTTGCCCGATGCGCCCGCGCGCTGGGGTGATATGCGCCAGCATGTGTTTTGGGGCGCGCTGTATCATTGGTTCGTGCTGACGGGCTTTTGGGATTTTCGCAATTTTCGCCCCCATCGCAGCCTGACAGTGGGGCAAGAATTTTTGCTCTACCTACGCCGCCTTGCGCTGATGCTGCCGCATAGGTGGGAGCGGATGCTGGCCACGCGGGCCATTCAGCGCGGCGGCTTTCCCTATCATTTGGTGCTGCTGCAACTGGAACATGATGCTAGTTTTCAAATGCATTCGCCCTTTAAAGCCATGGCCGAATTCTTGGCCGTGGTGATGGAGGGGTTTGCCCGCGGCGCGCCCGCCCATCATCATATCGTGTTCAAAGCGCACCCGCTGGAAGATGGCCGCGCGCCACTTTCGCGCGAAATCAAACGCCTTGCCACGCTGCACGGGGTTGCGGGGCGCGTGCATTTCGTGCGCGGCGGCAAACTCGCGGGTCTTTTGAACCATGCGCGCACGGCCGTCACCGTTAACTCCACGGCCGCCCAGCAGGCCCTGTGGCGCGGATTGCCGCTGAAATGCTTTGGCGCTGCCGTTTTTGCCAAACCCGAATTCGTCAGCGATCTGCCTCTGCCTGAGTTCTTTGCCAGCCCCCCCCGCCCCGATAGCCGCGCCTACCGAGATTATCGCCATTTCCTTCTGGAAACCAGCCAAGTGCAGGGCGGGTTTTATTCGGACACAGGCCGGCGCGAGGTGCTGCGCCAGATTGTGGATATGATGCTGCAAGTCGCCGACCCCTATGACGCACTGGCCATGGGCCGACCTGCCCCGCGCCTGCATCTTCGGATTGTCTCGTAAGGGGAAAAAAGCCTCTCGCTTTTTTGCGCGTTCCTGTATATGTTTACAAAAAACTTGAGGCAAATCCACCTAAAGGAGCCCGAGCAGTGACATCGTATCTATCAAGGGGGGCAACAGCCCTTGCCCTTGCTGCCGCAGTTGCGGGGCTTGCAGGGTGCGGTTTGCCGCGATCTGGCCCCAATAAATCGGAAATCTTCAAAGGCTCGGTGCTGCGACAGGGCGATGCTTTTATCGTCACAGTCAACAGCCGTGTCACGCGCGCCACATCCGTTGTGCCATCGCTTGGCTTTGCTGCCTCGTTCAAAAACGCGGGCATTTTGGGGTCTGACAGCATTTCGCCAGGTGATAAACTGGGCCTGACTGTGTTTGAAAACGTCAAAGATGATCCGCTTTTGGGCAATACGGGCCAGCGCGTTGCCCAGTTGACCGAAATTGAGGTTGACGGCCAAGGCAATATTTTCGTGCCCTACGCAGGCAAGATCAAGGCGGCGGGCCAATCTACCGACGGCTTGCGCAATATCCTGACCGAAAAGTTAGACAGTCAAACCCCCGATCCGCAGGTGATCGTGCAGCGCCTTGCGGGCGATGGATCGACTGTCACCGTTTCAGGCTTTGCAGGTGCGCAGGGCGTCTTGCCGATTGAACGGCCCACGCGGACGCTGTTGTCGATGCTGGCTCAGGCGGGCGGCGTTTCGATTGAACCTGAAACGGCGATCATTCGCGTGACACGCGGCATGGAAACGGGGCGCGTTTGGCTTCTGGATTTGTACTCAAACCCCGAACTCGACATTGCGCTGCGCGCAGGCGATGAAATTACCGTAGAACGTGACACCCGCAAATTCACCGCATTAGGGGCCACAGGCAGCCAGCAATTGGTGAAATTTGAAACGCAAACGCTGTCCGCGATCGAGGCGATTGCCACAGTGGGTGGCCTGTCCACCAGCAGCGCAGACCCAACGGGCGTGTTCGTGTTCCGCAACGAGCCGTCTGAAATTGCCAATACCGTGCTGGGGCGTGGTGATTTGCAGGGCGATCAACGCTTTGTCTATGTGCTTGACCTAACCCAGCCCACGGGCATGTTCGAGGCACGCGATTTTCTGGTGCGCGATGGCGATACGGTTTATGTGACCGAAGCACCGTTCACGCAGTGGACAAAAGTACTGACCGCAATCACAGGCACCACATCGGCGGCAACGGCGCTGTCAACGGCGGCGGGCACGGCGCTGGGCAACGCAGCCGCCAACTGACCTTGGTGCAGGGGCACATGGCACAAATCACAGCCGCAGCGCAGACCCCTGTGCTGCGGCTTTTGTATTTTAATCTTGGGTTTTGGCGGCAAAAACGCCTGCGCGCGAGTTTGTGTGCCGCGGGCTATGATCTGGCCTTTGGCCCGCTGGCCCGCCCCCGCGCAGGGGATGCCGTGGCCGTAGGGGGCAAATCCCCAACCGCCCATCGCGGCGAGGCGTTTGCCGCCCGCCATGGCCTGCCGGTCTGGCGCGTTGAGGATGCTTTTGTACGTTCCATAAACCTTGGCCGCGCGGGTGATCCGCCGCTTGGCCTGTTGATCGACCCTATTGGCGTGCATTTTGATTTCTCGCACCCCTCGCTGCTGGAACAGATT
>CAXNJD010000068.1:0-6280 GCA_964202545.1 Cypionkella sp. | reverse complement strand
TTCGCAACCGTGTCTTCACGCCATTAGAACAGGCCAAGGCCGCCAGCCGCCCACATGGCGAGGCGGCAACCTATGCCAAACGATGGGCGGCTAAAGAGGCTTGTTCCAAGGCGCTGGGCACGGGGCTGGCAATGGGTATTTCTTGGATTGATATGGCAGTCAGCAACCTGCGCACGGGCCAACCTGTGATGCATCTAACGGGCTGGGCTGCCGAAAGACTGGCCGAAATGACCCCCGCAGGACATGAGGCAATTGTGCACGTGACCCTGACTGATGACCATCCTTGGGCGCAAGCCTTTGTTGTGATCGAGGCGCGGCCTATAGCCTAATGCGTCACCAAAACAGGGCCGCGCGAAACTTGACTCTTATGCCCTGCACGCGCATGAAACAGCATCAATGTACAGGAGCGCCAAACATGGCCACCGCTGCCAAAGAAGAAACTTGGGTCGATCACGTTAAAACTGTGGTCTACGCGCTGCTGATCGCAGGCGTGTTCCGCACCATGTTTTTTCAGCCATTCTGGATCCCGTCCGAATCGATGAAATCGACCCTGCTGATTGGCGATTTTATCTTTGTGAACAAAATGGCCTATGGCTATTCAAAGTATTCCTGCCCCTTTGCCATTTGCCCCATTTCGGGCCGTATTTTCGCAAGCGATCCCGTGCGCGGCGATGTGGTTGTGTTTCGCCACCCCCATAACGGCAGCGATATGGTCAAGCGGTTGATCGGCCTGCCAGGGGATCAGATTCAGGTCACGAAAGGGATATTATACATCAACGGCGCTGTGGCCCCGCAGTTGGCTGATGGGGTTTTTGAAGAAGTGAATGAGGCCCAAGGCCCGATGCGCAACCGCCCAGGCTGCGCCAATGCCCCAGTCGAAGAAGGCGCAATCTGCCAGAAACCGCGCAGTATTGAAACCTTGCCCGAAGGCAAAAGCCATGCCGTGCTGAACATTGCCAATGGGATGGCCGCCGACGATACGGGCGTATTCACTGTGCCCGAAGGCAATTACTTTTTCATTGGCGATAACCGCGATAACTCGCTTGATAGCCGATTTGACCCCGCGCAGGGCGGCGTTGGTTTTGTGCCTGCCGAATATCTGCTGGGCCGTGCGGATCGAGTGATGTTCTCATCCGCAGGCCGCAGCATGATGATGTTCTGGACATGGCGCAGCGACCGCTTCTTCCACGCGGTGCAATAACGTTTTATGACTGCACTTAGATTTCTGTTTAGTTTCGCGGGCACCGCGTCGCGCTTTGGGGCAGTTTGCGTGGCGCTTTCTGCGCTTATTGCACATGTAGGCTTACACGTTCTGGGCCAGATCGCGCCGATGCAGGTGCGCTATGCCTATCCTATTGTGGCAGTTTTTGCCGTTGTCTTGCTCGCTGTATCGGCACGCAGGCTGTATGATGCTGGCAAATCCAGAGGCTGGGCGCTTTTGACGCTGATCCCTGGTTGGGGGCTCGCGGCGGGGCTCATTATTGCCCTGCTGCCACAGCGGCGCGGGATGATATGGGCCAATAACGGCGGGCGCGTGGCAGGCCTTTTGTTGATTATGTTCCTCATACTGTTGGGGGTATTGCGGGTATGGTGGGTGCCCTTTGCCGTGCTCAGTGAAAGCATGAAACCCGCGCTTTTGGTTGGGGATTATGTGATTGCCAAGGCAGGCGATCGCGCGGCGCGCGGCGATATCGTGCTGATCCACCGCGGCGGTGTTGGCGCGCAGGACGTCAAGCGTGTGATTGGTTTGGCTGGCGATATTGTTGCGCTGCGAGGCGGGCAAGTTTGGCTGAATGGCGCGGCGCTGTTGCAACTGCCGCAGGGTGATTTTGTCGAAATCATGGGGGTGCAAGGCCCCCTTGGCGAGCGTCCGCGCTGCGAAAATGGTTTGGTGGGCGCTGGCGCAATCTGCCGCAAATCGCGTTTGCGTGAAGTGATGCCCGACGGGCGCGGCTATTTCGTTTTGAACATCGAAACGGGCGGCGTGGGCGACGACATGGCCGAAGTCACCGTGCCCGACGGTGCGCTGTTTGTGCTGGGCGATAACCGCGACGCCAGCATGGATAGCCGATTTGGTGAGGGCCTGGGCGGGCTGGGTTTTGTGCGCGAAACATCGGTTTTGGGGGTTGCAAAGCGGGTGGTGCTTTCTTCGGACGGACGCTTTATCATGGCCCCATGGACGTTGCGGCTTGGCCGCTTTTGGAGTGCGTTAGACTGATGAAGCTATCGGCTGATCTTCTGGCTTTTGCAGCCCGCATTGGCCACGAATTTGCCCAGCCCGCCTTGCTGGTGCGCGCTGTGACCCATGCCTCACTGTCCAGCCCGACGCGCCCAGATAACGAACGGCTGGAATTTTTGGGCGACCGCATCTTGGGCCTAGTGATGGCCGAAGCCCTGCTGAAAGCCGATCCGACTGCCAGCGAAGGCCAACTTGCCCCGCGTTTTAACGCGATGGTGCGCAAAGAAACCAACGCCGATGTGGCGCGGGAAATTGGGCTGGGCGAGGTGCTGAAACTGGGCAGGTCTGAAATGATGTCGGGCGGGCGGCGGCGCGATGCGCTGCTTGGGGACGCAATGGAGGCGGTGATTGCCGCCGTTTATATGGACGCAGGATTTGACGCCGCGCGCGCGCTGGTGCTGCGCCTGTGGGGCGCGCGCATTGGCGGCGTGGCGCAAGACGCGCGCGATGCCAAATCCAGTTTGCAAGAATGGGCGCAAGGGCGCGGCATGGCCCCGCCCGCCTATGTGGAGTTGGAACGATCTGGCCCCGATCATCAGCCCATCTTTACTGTGGAAGTGCGCCTTGAAAACGGCGAGGCCGAGCGCGCAGCAGCAGGATCAAAACGCATCGCTGAACAAATGGCCGCCAAGGCCTTGTTGGCAAAGGTAGAGGGGGGGCATTGAGCAAAGACAATCCAAACCAGACCCGCGGCACACAAACGGCCCCGCCCGCGCACCCGCAATCAACGCCAAGCGCCCAAAAATGGCTGACAGAAAATCGCGCCGCGATTTTGGCCTATAACGCATGGATCAGAGAAAATGGCCTGCCGCTAGAGCGATTTCGGCAGTTTTGAGTGAATCCTTATGCGGCAAGGTACTGGCGGTTAGGTGTTCGCCTTGGGCGGCAAACGCCCCTTTTGCCGCGCATCGGCGCGCCAAAGCAATTTGCGCGCTTCGGGTGTTTCAAGGTTGCGATACTTGCCGCCCGAAAACTTGGGCCAATCAATCGCCATGCCAGCCTTGACCATTTCCGCAGACAAATCGCGCCCGTCGGGAAGATAGCACGTTGCCACTTCGCGTGCGTGGGTTTGCTCGCCATGAAAAACTGCCGTTATTCTGTTGCCCTTGGTCAAATTGACTAAATGCCATTTTGATTTTTTTCCATAAGGATGATCCAGTTCAGGCGCGTCGATACCTGCAAGGCGAATGTTGTAGTCACCAATTACAAGCGTATCGCCGTCGACCACATAGCACTTGCCTTCTAGTTCATAGAAAGCTGTTTCCCCGTTATCGGTCTGGGTGGTTACGAGTTTCGGTCTGGGCCGTGAGGAATGAAAGCCAAGGGATTTAGCCAAAAATGCTGCAAGTCCAGCAAAAGCAAAGATTAAGAAAATGAATTCCATACCAACACCCTGATGTGACTTGCGAACTCAACTATAGGTTAAGTCGATTCGCAGCTGGCGTCCATCCAAAACGATGTGGTGCAATTCAACTGGAAACGCGCTCCCTTTTGCAGTATGCGCCGTCCAAGCTGAATTGAGGATTGAATGACCAATACCCCCACCCGCGCGGGCTTTGTCGCCCTGATAGGCGAGCCGAATGCTGGCAAGTCCACGCTGCTAAACCGCATGGTGGGGGCGAAAGTGTCGATTGTCACCCATAAGGTGCAGACCACACGCACGCGCATTCGCGGAATTGCCATCGAGGCGGGATCGCAGATTGTGTTTGTTGACACGCCCGGCCTGTTTCGCCCGCGCCGCCGTTTGGACAGGGCGATGGTCAAGGCGGCATGGGGCGGGGCGGCAGATGCCGATGTGATTGTGCTGCTGATCGAGGCGCAGCGCGGGCTAACGGCGGGGGTTCAAACGATTATCGAACGGATGCGCGACCAAATCCCGCAGGGGCGGCCCGTGGCGCTGGCGATCAACAAGATCGACCGCGTGCGTGCTGAGGTGCTGCTGGCACTCACAGAAAAGATGAACGAAGCCTATGGCTTTGTGAAAACCTTTATGATCTCGGCTGAAAAGGGGTACGGCGTGCAGGACCTAAAGGAATGGCTGGCAGCCGAAGTGCCTGCGGGCGCATGGTTTTACCCCGAAGATCAGCTTGCCGATATGCCAATGCGGATGATTGCAGCGGAAATGACCCGCGAAAAGCTGACCCTGCGCTTGCACGAAGAATTGCCCTATCAATTGACTGTGGAAACCGAAGCGTGGGAAGACAAACCTGACGGCACCACGCGCATTGACCAAGTGGTTGATGTCGCCCGCGATGGGCACAAGGGCATTGTTTTGGGCAATAAGGGCGAGACGATTAAGGCCATCGGCCAATCCGCCCGCGCGGAAATTTCCGAATTTTTGGGGCGCACTGTGCATTTGTTTTTGCAGGTTAAAGTGCGGCCCAATTGGTTGGAAGAGCCAGAGCGATTTAAGGAAATGGGGCTGGAGTTTCGCGATGGCGATGCCTAAGGGCGCAAATCTGCCGCCCGCGCGCGCGGCAAAGGGCAGACGCTGCGCGACGGATATTTGTGCCAATATGAAAGCCGCATGAGCGGGGCGCGCCTTACGGCGGGGCTTTGGGTTTCTGCCTATCTGAACCGTTTGCGGCTGGCAGGAATGGCCGCCTATGTCATGGCCAAAGGCGATGCGACTGCGGGCGCGGTTGTGGTGAAAGTGGCCACGATGGACGGTGCGGCGCGCCTATTCGAGCGGCGCTTTGATCTGGAGCAAGATCGCCGCATTTGGAGCGTTCTGGCCGAGGGCGGCGAGGGTGAGATGGACGCCATCCTAAAACGCGCCCGCGCGCGCGACCCAGATTTATGGGTGATCGAGATTGAAGACCGTGCAGGGCGGCATTTGCTTGATCAGGAAGGGCTGGACTAGCGCGCGCCTGCGCGCGACACTGCCCTTATGGAATGGCACAGCGAAGGCGCGATATTGTCCATGCGCCCGCATGGCGAAAGCGCCGCAATCATCGAAGTTCTGACCCAGTTGTATGGTCGCCATGCAGGCGTGGTGCGCGGTGGTGCCTCGCGCCGTATGGCCGCGCATTTGCAGGCGGGGTGCCAAGTTGCGGTGACGTGGCGCGCGCGGTTGGGCGAGCATATGGGGGCCTTTACGGTGGAGCCTGTCCGCGCAAGAGCAGGGATCTTGGGCGATGCGCTGGCCTTGGCGGGGCTAAATTCGGTCTGCGCGCTGCTGCGGGTGGCGCTGGCAGAACGTCAGCCGCTGGGAGCATTTTACGGGCAAACGATGGCCCTGCTAAATGCGATGGAGGCGGGGCGCGATTGGCCGCCCGACTATCTGCGATGGGAGCGCGATTTGCTGGAAGTTTTGGGATTTGGTCTTGATCTGATGGCCTGCGCAGTCACAGGCGGGCGCGAAGACTTGGCCTTTGTCAGCCCTAAATCTGGCCGCGCAGTCAGCCGCGCAGGGGCAGGGGACTGGGCGGATCGTCTTCTACCCCTGCCTGCGGGGATGCTGGGGCAGGGGCCTGTGCCGCCCGCCGAACTGGCGCAGGGGCTTGCCCTGACGGGGCATTTTTTGGAACGGGGGCTAGAGGCGGTGCTGGGCGGGCGACATCTGCCGCAAGCGCGTGCGCGGCTGATCGAAAGGTTGGCGCGATTGTCGCAGCCTGGGTCGCAGATAACTTAGACGGCGCCCGATTGGCTTGGCAGGCTGATGCATGGCTTTAAAGTATCAGTCCCTAGAGTTGCAGCGCGCGGCGGGCATGAACCCAGCACCGAAACTACAACATTTTGCCATTTTGAATGCCTTGGATGCGCTGGTGCGTGGCACGTTGATTTCGACAATTCCGATAGCGGTTTATGATGCGTTCGGCTCGGCGCAGGTTTTATCAACCGTCTATCTGATTGCGGGGATCGTGACCCTTTTGTGGGGGCTGCTTGTGCCGCGCATGACGCAAATCTGGCCGCGCCGATGGGTCTATGTCGGCGGCACGGCGCTGTATCTGATTTCGATGGCGCTGTTTATCGCAGGCACGCCAGTCACAGTGTCTTTGGGTATTTTGGTGATGGGGATGGCCACCGTTACCACTTTTG
>CAXNJD010000067.1:0-6301 GCA_964202545.1 Cypionkella sp. | reverse complement strand
TTGACCTAGCCGCCGCATTTCGGTGGTGCGCGCATTTGAATATGCACGAATCAGTGGCCAATCATTTCAGCCTTGCAGTTGGTGGCAGCCGAATTCTGATTAACCCCAACGGGCGGCATTTTGCGCGGATCACGGCGTCCAGTCTGATTGAAATTGACGCAGATGACCCCGCAACCATGTCCCGCCCTGATGCGCCCGACCCTACCGCTTGGGGCCTGCACGGCGCGCTGCACCGCGCCCTGCCCCACGCAGTGTGCGTGATGCATGTGCATTCCATACATGCCACCGTTTTGGCCAGCCTTGCCGACAGCCGCCTGCGGCCCATCGACCAAAACTCGGCCATGTTCTATGGCCGCCATGCGGTGGACGAGGCGTATGGCGGCATGGCGTTTGAAGAGGAAGGCGCGCGCTGCGCTGCCCTGCTATCGGACCCGAAAATGTCCACGCTGATCATGGGCAACCATGGTGTCTTGGTGATTGGCCGCACCGTCGCCGAAACTTTCAACCGTCTGTATTATTTTGAACGCGCCTGCGAGACCTATATACGCGCGCTGCAAACGGGCCAGCCCCTGCGCGTGATGCCTGATGCCATCGCCGAAAAAACCGCCCGCGAGTGGGAAGACTATCCAAACTTTGCACAGGCGCATTTGCGCGAGATTAAGGCATTGCTGGATGTGCAAAGCCCAGATTACGCTAGTTGATGCAGCACAGCCTTTGGGTAGAAAAAGCTTGTATTGAGTCGATTTTAGAAAGCAATAGTTAACCAAAGCCCCTATAGACTGGCGCTGCACTGTGTAGGAGCCTGCCCATGACCAAAAAGCCCAATATCCTGATTGTCATGGTAGATCAGCTGACAGGAACGTTGTTTCCCGATGGCCCCGCGCCGTTTTTGCACGTGCCGAACCTGCGCAAATTGGCCGATCATTCGGTGCGTTTTGGCAATGCTTACACCGCCTCGCCGCTGTGCGCGCCAGCCCGCGCAAGTTTCATGTCTGGCCAGCTGCCGCGCCGCACGCGGGTTTATGACAATGCCGCCGAATTTGCATCTGACATTCCCACCTATGCCCACCATCTGCGCCGTGCGGGATATCAGACCATTCTATCAGGCAAGATGCATTTTGTCGGGCCAGACCAAATGCACGGGTTCGAACAGCGCCTGACCACCGACATTTACCCAGCCGATTTTGGCTGGACGCCCGATTACCGCAAACCGGGCGAGCGGATTGATTGGTGGTATCATAACCTTGGTTCCGTCACGGGCGCGGGTGTGGCGGAAATTACCAACCAGTTGGAATATGACGATGATGTCTGCCACGAGGCGGTGCAGAAAATCTACGACCTCTCGCGCGGGGCAGATGCGCGGCCTTGGTGCCTGACCGTATCCTTTACCCACCCGCATGACCCCTTTGTCGCCCGCCGCCGCTATTGGGATTTGTACGAAGGCGCACCCGAATGCGAGCCGCCCGAAGGGTTGGATTACGACGATATGGATCCCCATTCGCAGCGCCTGATGGATGCCTGCGATTGGCGCGGCATGGAGGTGACGCACGATCATATCCGCCGGGCAAAGCAGGGGTATTTCGCCAATATTTCTTATGTCGATGATAAAATTGGCGAGATTTTCGATGCACTGGACGCCAGCCGCCAAGAGGCGATTGTGGTGTTTCTGTCCGATCATGGCGAAATGCTGGGCCGCAAAGGGCTGTGGTTTAAGATGAACTTTTTCGAAGGCGCGGCCCGCGTGCCTTTGATGATTATGTCGCCCAATTTGGCGGCTGGGCTGATTGAAACCCCCGTCTCTACGCTGGATGTGCTGCCGACCTTGTGCGATTTGGCAGGGGTGATGATGGCCGATATCGAACCATGGACAGATGGCACCAGCCTTGTGCCGCTGGCCTTGGGGACCGCACGCGATGCGCCTGTGGCGATGGAATACGCCGCCGAAGGCACCATCACCCCCATGGTCGCCCTGCGCCAAGGCGCGTGGAAATATATCCATTGCCTTGCCGACCCTGACCAGTTGTTCGATTTGGCCAGCGATCCTACCGAGGAAGTCAACCTTGCAGGCGATCCCCGCATGGCCGAGGTTTTGGCACATTTTCAAAACATGGTGGCCGAGCGCTGGGATTTGCCCGTTTACGACGAAGAAGTGCGCGCGAGCCAAGCCCGCCGCTGGGTTGTGTACCAGGCACTGCGTTCGGGCGCCTATTACCCGTGGGATTACCAACCCCTGCGCGCCGCATCCGAGCGGTATATGCGCAACCATATGGATTTGAATGTTCTGGAGGAAAGCAAAAGGTTCCCGCGCGGGGAGTAACCTAGCGCTTTTGCTTGGTCTTTTGCGCATCGACATAGGCGCGCAAAACGGCATGCATCCGCGTCAAATGCCCTGCGCCTTGGGATTTGAAAAAATCCAAAATGTCGGGGTCGACGCGCATGGATATGGTGGATTTAACCAATGGCCCTTGAACAACCGCCTTTTCCCAAAACCCTTCGGGCAGGTCATATTCGGGCGCGTCTTTGCGCGGCGGAAAAACTTCGCCCCGCGCGATCATCGCCTTAATGTTGTCTAAGGATGCGGTTTTGATATCGCTCATATTCTTTCTTCCTAGCTTTGCGCGCGGAAATCAGGCGAATGTTTTCGCCGCGCAGGGTGTAGACCACGGCGAAAACATCCTCGCCCACCATGCCCAGCGCCAGATAGCGCGTCTCGCCATAATCTTGGCGGTCGTCCACTATCTTGACCACATCGCCTTCCAACATCACCGCAGCGTAAAGAAAATCAACGCCGTGTTTCAGCAGATTCTGCTGCCGTTTTTCCTCGTCCCATTCGAACATTAGTAAGTTCCCAAGTATGCATTTTTTGCTTCATTTGATGCTCATGCGGGGCGCTGCCTAAGGAAGGGGACGCTATACCTTCATTGTATACACAAAACGTATATACGCGTCAACCTCGCTGACGATCCGCAGGATAGACCCCCAGAATATTCACCGCCGAGGTGAAATACCCAAGTTCCTCCAGCGCGCGGGCAACTGGCGCGTCTTCGGGGTGGCCTTCGATATCGGCGTAAAACTCGGTTGCCGTGAAACTGCCGCCAACCATATAGCTTTCCAGCTTGGTCATGTTCACGCCATTTGTGGCAAAGCCGCCCAGCGCCTTGTACAGGGCGGCGGGAATGTTGCGCACGCGGAAGGTGAAGGTGGTCATCATCAACCCGCCGCGCCGCGAATGATCTGCCTGCCGCCCCATCACCAAAAACCGCGTGGTGTTGTTCTTCTGATCCTCGATTTGCGGGGCAATCACATCCAGCCCGTAAATCTGCGCGGCAAGCTCGCTTGCCAGCGCGGCGCGGGTCACATCGCCCAGTTCCGCCACTTCACGCGCGGCGCGGGCGTTGTCAGATGAAACCTTGCCCTTGATGCCATGCGCGCGCAAAAACCCAGCACATTGCGGCAGTATCACCACATGGCCATGCGCCTCGGTGATCTGTTCCAGCTTTGCGCCCTTTACCCCCATTAAATTGACATGCACGCGCACAAACGCCTCGTCCACAATATGCAGCCCCGCCTTTGGCAGCAGTGAATGCACATCCGCCACGCGCCCATAGGTCGAATTTTCCACCGCCAGCATGGCCAAATCCGCCTCGCCCGTTTGGGTGACCTCGACCACTTCTTCAAAGGTTGCGCACGGCAGCGGCGTAAAATCGGGCCGCGCCTGCACGCAGGCCTGATGCGAGTAAGCCCCCATTTCCCCCTGAAACGCGATTTTGCCTGCCATTTCGTTCAACTCCGCCAGAAAAACCCATGAAAGGGTCAATTGGTCGCGCTACTACACCTTGAATTGCCATGGGGGAAGCGGGTAGATACAGGCAAAATTGAATAAGCTGCATCTGTGGCTGTGCTGGCGATAAGGAAAGTAAGACATGTTCGATACGATGACCCTAACCAAAGTGACTGCATCTGTATGCGGGGCGCTGTTGTTCTTTCTGCTGGGCGGTTGGGCGGCTGACGCGCTGTATTCCACCAAGTCGGGCGGGCATGGCGAAGAGATGGCGCAGGCCTACACTATCGACACTGGCGCCGAAGAAACGACCGAAGTCGCTGAAGAAGGCCCCGATTTTGCAGTTGTCCTTGCTTCGGCCGACGCAGGGGCGGGCGAGAAAGTGTTCGGCAAGTGCAAAGCCTGCCATAAGCTGGATGGAACAGATGGCACTGGCCCGCATTTGAACGGCATCGTGGATAAGGCCAAAGCGGCATCGGCTGGTTTTGCTTATTCGGATGCAGCGCTTGCTGTGGCAGATCAGGCTTGGACAGCCGAAAATCTGAACGGCTTTTTGGAAAATCCAAAA
The DNA here is from genome assembly GCA_964202545.1 of Cypionkella sp. Taxonomy (GTDB): domain Bacteria; phylum Pseudomonadota; class Alphaproteobacteria; order Rhodobacterales; family Rhodobacteraceae; genus Cypionkella. The sequence continues at coordinate 1,952 of CAXNJD010000067.1, read as the reverse complement.
GGCTATATGCCTGGCACGAAGATGTCTTTTGCAGGGCTTCCCAAAGTAGAAGATCGTGCGAACTTGATCGCCTATTTGGCAACTGTGCAGTAAGTCTGCCTAATGTTTTCTCAAAAGGCCGCGCCATTGGTGCGGCCTTTTGCATTTGCGCGCGGCTCACGCAAAAGTGCCCCCAATCATAGCTTGTAGCATGCCCCTTTTCCGATTTATGCTTTGCCCCAAATAAAGCGAAGGTGCCCTGCATTTCCCCAAGGCGCGCCCGCACATATAACAGGAGGCCCAACGCATGCCAACTATCGCCAGATCTTTACCTGCCCCACACCGCCGCATGGCCCTTGCCACAGGTGCGGCCCTGATAGCCTGCGCGCTGCTGGCCGCAGGGCAAGCGCGCGCGCAAGACACCATCACCGCGCATGGCATTTCCACCTTTGGCAATTTGAACCTTTCCGCAGATTTCGCGCATTTGCCTTACGTCAACCCAAACGCCCCCAAGGGGGGCGAAATTTCAATTGCAGCCCTTGGCACATTTGACAGCCTGAACCCCTATTCGGTGAAAGGTTCGGCGGCTGGCATCGGAGGGGCCTTTTACGAATCTATCCTGACAGGCACGGCAGATGAAATTGGCGCGGCCTATTGCCTGCTGTGCGAGACGATGGAATACCCCGCCGACCGTTCTTTTGTGATTTTCAACCTGCGCAAAGATGTAAAGTTTTCGGATGGCAGTCCCATGACCGCCGCCGATGTGGTCTTTTCCTATGAGTTGTTCCGCGACAAAGGCATTGCCGAGTTTCGCACAGTGGCCAACGAAAAATTCCAATATGTAGAGGCGATTGACGATCACACAGTCAAATTTACCTTCACCCCCGGCACCGCGATGCGCGATATGCCGTCGCTTGCGGGCGGGCTAACCATTGTGTCAAAAGCCGATTACGAGGGTAATAACCGCGATCTTGAAGAAAGCAGCCTAGAGCCGATGGTGGGCACAGGTGCCTATGTGTTGGACAGCCTGCGCGCGGGCCAACAAATTATCCTAAAGCGCAACCCAGATTATTGGGGGGCAAACCACCCGCTGATGATTGGCCGCAGTAATTTTGACCGAATCCGCGTTGAATATTTCGGCGATACCAATGCCGCGTTCGAAGGATTCAAATCTGGTGTCTTCACTTTTCACAACGAATCTTCGTCAAAGCAATGGGCGACCGCCTATGATTTTGAAAACCTGAACACAGGCGCTGCGATTAAGGCCGAACTGCCCAACGGGTCGATTGCCAGCACGCAAAGTTTTGTCTTCAATCTGCGCCGCGAAAAGTTTCAGGATATCCGCGTGCGCCAAGCCATTGGCCTGATGTTTAATTTCGAATGGTCGAACCAAACGCTGTTCTACCAGTTGTTCCAGCGCGTGCCATCCTTGTTTGCCAACACCGCGATGGAGGCGAAAGGCGCGCCAACGCCTGAAGAAATTGTCTTGCTGCAACCGCTTGTGGATGAGGGCTTACTGGATGCCAGCATCCTAACCGCTGATGCCGTGCTGCCGCCCACCGCAGGCGTGGACGCGAACCTAGACCGCGCAAACCTGCGCGCAGCATCCGCCCTTTTGGACGAGGCAGGTTGGACAGCAGGCGCAGACGGGATGCGCATAAATGCAGCGGGCGCGCCGTTGACGGTCGAGTTTCTAAATGCCAGCCCTGCCTTTGAGCGCATCATTTCGCCCTACATCGAAAACCTGCGGGCATTGGGCGTGGATGCCACGCTAAACACAATTGACCCCGCGCAATTCAGCGAACGCGTCGATCCGCCTAACTTTGACTTTGATATGATCACGGCCAACCCGATCAATGGATACGAGCCCGGGGCCGAAATGCAGCAGGGCTATGCATCGGCCACCAAAGACAATTCGACCCGCAACCGTATGGGGCTGGCAAACCCCGCTGTCGATAGGCTGCTGGACGTAG
>CAXNJD010000066.1:0-6307 GCA_964202545.1 Cypionkella sp. | reverse complement strand
GCGCGCGGCGAAGTTGCCGCCAGTGGCGTTATTGTGGATGCAACCGCTGCGGGCATAGATGAATGGCGCAAACGCGGTTATGCGCTGACAAGGGTCGCGAAAAGCACCTTACTTGCCGATCACAACACCAAAAAGGTCGATGTTGATATCGTTCTGGAAAAAGGCCCACAGCTTAGCTTTGGCAATCTGGCGGTTCGGGGCGAAAAGAACATGCAGCTTGACCGCGTTATAGCCATCGCAGGCCTGCCCACAGGCGAGCGGTTCGACCCCGAAGATTTGGAAATAGTGGCACAGCGTCTGCGCCGGACGGGCGCTTTCCGTTCGGTCGCAATCCAAGAGGGAACGACGCTGGACGCAAACGGCAACTTGCCGATCACGGCCATTTTGGTGGAAGAACGGCTGCGCCGCCTTGCCGTCTCTGCCGATGTCGCCTCGCTAGATGGGCTAACAGTGGGCGTGGTGGGCGCGCATCGCAATTTGCTTGGCGGGGCTGAACGGCTGACGCTTTCGGCCTTTGCCACGGGTATTGGCGTAGATAATGGCGGGTTGGATTACACGCTTTCTGCCACCTATGAACGTCCTGCGACCTTTTCCCCAGACACCACCTTTTCGCTGGGGGTGCAATTTGACCGCGAACAAGATGGGCGTACAACGCTGGACGCCACCAATTCGAACGCCAAACTGACGCAGTATTTTTCCAATACGCTGACGGGAACTGGCGGCGTGGCTTATCAGTTGTCGCGCGCGGTCGATCCTTCGGGAACCACAATTTATAGAAGCCTTTCATTTCCCTTTGGTTTTTCCTGGGATACGCGCAACATTAAGAAAAGCGCCTCGGAAGGGGTTTTTATTACCGCAGATCTTAAACCCTACGTTGGTTTTGGCGGCACAGAAAGCGGGGTGCGCAATGAAATCGACGCGCGCGGTTATTTGGGCGTGACCCCATCGGACAGTTTGATATTGGCGGCGCGTGTGCAACTTGGCATGATTATGGGGTCCAGCCTTGCAGGCGCGCCGCGCGAAGATTTGTTTTATTCTGGCGGGCCTGCCACTGTGCGCGGACAGCCTTATCGATCGCTTGGCGTTTTCGCATTGACTTCTGGCAGCGGTGCCGCGTTCGAAACGGGGGGCACGCATTATCTGGGCGGTAGCCTAGAGGCGCGGCAACAGGTCAGTGACACCATTGGCCTTGTGGGGTTTTTGGATGCGGGGCGTATTGATGTGGGTGGGTTCTTTGAAACCAAAGATAATTGGCACGCAGGTGCTGGGGTTGGAGTGCGGTATATGACGGCCATTGGCCCTGTGCGGCTGGATGTGGCGGGGCCTGTTGCGGGCGATACGGGCGGCGGCGCGCAGGTTTACATCGGCATAGGTCAGGCCTTTTGATGCGGCGGTTCCTTTTTCCCCTAGCCGTGGCAAGCCTGCCGATGGTGGCGCTGGCCCAGACCAGCGGCGAGGTTGACGATCGCGACTATTTGACTGCCCTGCTAGAGGACAGCCTATCTGGCGCAGGCAGGCAGGTGGTGATCACTGGCTTTGAAGGCGCGCTTTCCTCGCAGGCTAAGATTGCTGAAATGACCATTGCCGATGATCTGGGTGTTTGGATCAGTCTGAAAAACGTTACGCTAGACTGGACGCGCAGCGATTTGCTGCAAGGCAGGGTGACAGTCAATACGCTGTCAGCTGCCGAAATAGACCTTGCCCGCCTGCCGCAAAGCCAAAGCGATGTGGTGGCCGAAGCAGCGCTTTTTGCCTTGCCCGAACTGCCCATATCCGTCAGCATTGGCACGATTTCGGCGCAAAAGCTTCGGCTGGGCGCGCCTGTTTTGGGTCAAGAGGTTACCGCAAGCGTGACCGCAGCCTTGGAGCTTATGGGGGGCGAAGGGCAGGGCAGCCTGCATATTGAACGGCTGGACGAAAACGCGCCATCAGGGCAAGTGGACGTTACGATCAGCTTTGCAAATGCAACGCGGCAATTGGCGGTAGATGTGCAAATCGCCGAGGGTGCGGGCGGTATTTTGGCCCAAACCATGGGGGTTGAAGGCGCGCCAGCTTTGGCGTTTACGGCCATAGGGGACGGGCCGCTTTCTGACTTTGCCGCGCAGATTGCATTGGCCAGTGACGGTGTTCAGCGTTTTGGCGGTAGCGTGGAATTGGCCAGCCTTGACGCGCAAACAGCGGACAGCGGCAGCGCCTTTAAGGTGGATTTAACGGGTGACATCTCGCCGCTTTTGGCACCGAATTATCGCGCCTTTTTCGGCAAAGATAGCACCATGCGCGCCAGTGGTACCGCCCATGCATCAGGCGGCTTTGATTTGGACGCGCTGCACATAACGGCGCAGGCGCTGGATATTTCTGGGCGCATGTCTGTTACAGCCAATGGTGTGCCAAGTCAATTTGACCTAACCGCAAAAGTGCAAGACCTAGGCGGCGCGCCAATTTTGTTGCCCTTGGGCCTAGATATTCCTGCAAGCATTGTCGGGGCAGACCTGCGGGCCAGCTTTGATGCGGCTAAAGGTGATACTTGGGCGCTGTCGGCCAATATGGCGGGATGGCAACAAGAGGATTTGCGCATTGCGCAAACGCAGATCAAGGGCCAAGGCAGATTGCGCGATATAGCGGGAAATGCCCAGTGGGACGGCGATGTCACTTTTTCGTCGGAAGGCGTTGTGCCCGCCCGCGCCAGCCTATCGCGGGCGCTGGGCAGCGTGATTTGGGGCGGCGGCAATATGACTTGGCAGGACGGGGTGCTTTCCCTTTCTCAGCTGTCGCTTGCGGGCGAGGATTATCAAATTGCCCTGACGGGTAGTTTTGGCAATTTGACGCAGGGCCTAACCTTTGACGGGCAGATCAAGGCTGAAGCGCAAGATGTCGCACGTTTTGCGGAATTGATCGGCCACCCAATCGCTGGCGCTGCGCAAGTATCTTATCAAGGTAGCGCAGTTTTGCTGACAAGGGCCTTTGACGGCGCGATTGCGCTGACCACAACCGATTTGGCGCTGGGTATTCCTGCGCTCGACAGCAGCTTGGACGGCGCGGCCCAGATCGAAATTATGGCCGCACGCGACGAGACCGGCATTGCCTTGCGCGCATTTGCCTTGCGCGCGCGCGGGGTAACGGCTGATCTTTCTGGCCAGATTGCAGCCACGGGCGTGGACCTGGGCGGTGATTTTGCCCTGCTGGATTTGCCCGCAGCAGAGCGCGGTTTTGGCGGCACCTTGGCGGGCAGTGTTGCCCTGTCCGGCACGCCGCAGGACGCTCTTGCTCGGATAACCGCGCGCACATCAGACATCGATCTGCCAATCCCGATGCTACAAGGCGTGGTTGCAGCAGACGCTGAGCTTAGTGCTGAAATCGCCTTGGATAGCCTAAGCCCAAGATTGCAGGCAGCGCGCCTGACCTCAGAGGCGCTCAGCGCAGATCTCACGCCCGCGCTGCAGGCGGGTCAATATAATGTGCGTATTGCTTTGGCGGATCTGGGTTTGGTTTTGCCTGAATTTCCCGGTGCGCTGACGCTGGCAGGTACAGTTTCCCCCCAAGGCGATGGGGCCACAGTTGATGTAACCCTGATTGGCCCCGCTGGATTGAACGCTGCGGCGAATGGGTTTGCCAGCACGGGGCAAGACAACGATCTGCGCCTAAATGGCGACGCTGATGCGCGGCTGATCAACAACTTTATTGCACCGCGCAGCATTGCAGGGGCTACGCGCTTTGATCTGGTGCTGCGCGGCACGCCTGTTTTGCGCAACATTTCTGGCAGCGCAACCTTGGAAAATGGGCGACTTGCCGACCCAAGCTTGCCGTTCTCGCTGGGCAAGATCAACGTGCAGGCGGATCTTTCTGGCGGTCAGATTTCCTTAGCAGGGTCTGCCAATGCGACAACTGGCGGTATTTTTGACCTAGAGGGCAGCATCGCATCAAGTGCGCCCTTTGACGCAGAGCTAACAGTTGGACTGAACGACGTGCGCCTACGCGATCCCGATCTTTACGATACATCAGTCGCAGGCAAGCTGCGCCTAACAGGGCCATTAACCGGCGACGCAAGACTGGCGGGAACCATCGATTTGGGCCGCACCGAAGTGCAGCTTCGCCCAACCGATGCAAGCACTATCACTTTGCCCGATCTGCGCCACCGCGGAGATACAGATGCGGTGCAGCAAACCCGCCACCACGCTGGCTTTGATCAACGCGCAGCAGTCAACGCAGCCGCAGCCCCCTTTGGGCTGAATATCGTTGTGCGTGCGCCCAATCGGTTATTCGTGCGCGGGCGGGGGCTGGATGCTGAACTAGGCGGAGAGTTGCGCCTTGGCGGCACCACCAATGATGTGCGGCCTGCTGGTGCGTTTGATTTGGTTCAAGGGCGCTTTGATATCCTAAGCAAGCGGCTGGATTTGGAAGAGGTGCGGCTGGAAATGCAGGGTCAATTGATCCCGTTTCTTTCGGTGCGCGCTACCAATCAGCGCGGCGGTGTGACGACGACCGTTATCATTGATGGGCCAGTAACCGACCCTGCCTTTAGCTTTACCTCTTCGCCCGAAATGCCGCAGGAAGAGGTGTTGGCCGCCCTATTGTTTGACCAAAACCTGCAAGGACTGTCGACTTTGCAGGCCGTTCAACTGACGGGAGCTATTGCCACTTTATCGGGGCGCGGCGATGGGCTGATTGGCCGCATTCGCCGCGCGCTACAGTTGGACAATTTGGATATGCAAACTGACCCTTCGGGCAAGACTGCCCTAAAGCTGGGCAAATACGTGTCGGACAACGTTTATACCCAGCTATCGGGCGATTCCGATGGCCAGCAAAGCATTGATTTCACGTACACGCTGAACAACAAGCTAAAGCTGCGCGCAGGCACAGAAACCACAGGCAATACCAGCCTTGGGATCGAGTATGAGACGAATTACTAGCGCGGCCTAGGCGCGCGGTTTTCGGGCGCGCTCTGCGTCCACCGCTGCGCCCAAAAGGACAGCATAGGCACTGATATATAGCCAAATCAGCATGGCCACGACCGCCCCGATAGAGCCATAAATTTGGTTATAGGCAGCGAAATTACCAAGGTAGAATACAAAGCCCCGCGTCGCTGCCACCCACAAAACCACGGCCACGAGCAGCCCCCAAGACAAAAGCGGGGGCTTTGCCTTGGCCGTGAAATTTGGCCCCATGCGATAGGCAAGCCCCACTGCCAAAATTGCGGCGCATGTCCCCAACGCAAGGTTTGATCGGTTCAGCATCTGCGCGCTAATCTCGTTAATCGGAAGAAAGGCAAGCGCGACAGGAACTGCGATTGCCATAAACAAAACTGACAAGATCAGCGCGATCAGCACTAGCGTTAGCAAAATTGCCCGCATTTGATGCCAATGGCCCGCGCGGTTTGGCAGGTGGTGAATCGCATTCAGCCCCCGCATCAGCGCCGCCACCCCTGCCCGCGCTGACCACAGTGCAAACAGGGTCGACAGTAAGGTCGTCACCCCCAAGCTGGACGTATTCATCGACATCAGGGCCGCAATTTGTCCCTGCAAAAGGCTGTAGACTTCGGCAGGGATAAATCGGGCGACCAGAGCGATTTCTTGGCGGATCACATCTGGGTCGGCGACAGCGCTCCAGATGGTGATAATGGCCGCAGCGGCAGGGAAAATGGCCAAAAAGGCATAGAATGCCACGCCTGCAGCAATCAAATCCAATTCTGCCGCTTCGATCCTGCGGTAAAAATGCCAAAAACTTGCACGCAGTTTGGATAATTGGGAAGATCGGTCGTAATGCATGCTCATATGATGCGGCCATTGCCCTTGCTGAGCAATCGAAAAACCCCATCCTACCTGCCGCGCCGCGCTGTGCTGCCATGAAAATACGCTTCAATGTAGGGCAGCAGGGCGTTACACACTTCTCGGTGGACATAAGGGCCAGGTAGGCTGGCTGCGATGGGCAATTCGGTTGGGTCATATACCATCCCGTCCAGTCCCATGGCGCGGGCCTCTAGCGAGGGTAGGGCGTAAACGACCTGGCCCGCATGGGGCGATAAAGCGTCGATCATTGCGGTATCAATCAGCATTGGGTTAAAAAACAGATCAATCTTTTGGGCTGGGGCTGGCGGCATCGCATCAGCGATCCAAAGCAGCAAAGGCTTGCCCCCCAGTTGGCCCAAAAGATTGCGCATATGTGCTGTCCAATCTTCTTGCAGCCCGCGTACCAGCAGTGCAAAGGACTGCGGCGCAGCCAGTTGCAGCGCGTGCAGCAGATGGCGTGTAAAATGAAACTCGGTAAAGTCGACCGTGGGAAACAACGCGCGCAGGCTGGGCTTTGCGGCCAA
>CAXNJD010000065.1:0-6309 GCA_964202545.1 Cypionkella sp. | reverse complement strand
CAAAATCGCCTTTTGCCGTGCAGGTTCCAGTTCTTCGCCTTGGCCCAGATCGGCAGTAAAGGTAACAACCTCGCAGCCATATTCGGTTTGCAACCATTTCAGGATGATCGAGGTATCAAGCCCGCCAGAATAGGCACGGACGACTTTTTTGGGTGCAGACATGGTGGGCCTCCAAAGATGTTTGTGCGCGATTACCCATAATTGGGGGCGGGGGCAAGGTGGGCAAGCCTTGCGTTTTCTGCAAGCTGGCGCTTAATCGGCGGATGAATGAATTTGTCCCTTCGGTTCAATCCTCGACCCGCGCGCTGCGCGATTTGTTTCCGCGCACGCCGCTGCAACAAAATGTGCATTTATCTGCACAATATGGCGCGGAAATTTGGCTGAAACGCGAGGATTTGACCCCCGTGCGCAGCTATAAACTGCGCGGGGCCTTTACGGCGATGCGCAAAATGCGCGCAAGCCAGCCCGATCAGCGCACCTTTGTCTGCGCCAGCGCGGGCAATCACGCCCAAGGAGTGGCCTTTGCCTGCGCACATTTTAGCGTGCAGGGTGTAATTTTCATGCCTGTCACCACCCCGCAGCAGAAAATAGATAAAACCCGCGCTTTTGGCGGCGATAACGTGGAAATCGTGCTGACGGGCGATTACTTTGACCAAACCCTTTCCGCTGCGCAGGCCTATTGCGCCGAAAAGGCCGCGTATTTCTTGTCTCCCTTTGACGATAATGATGTCATCGAAGGGCAGGCCAGTGTGGCCGTTGAAATTTTGGAACAGTTGGGCCGCGCGCCCGATTTGGTGATTTTGCCCGTGGGGGGCGGCGGGCTTTCGGCGGGGATCACCCGTTATATGCGCGAAGTGGCACCGCAAACGCGGTATATTTTTGTGGAACCTGTGGGCGGGGCCAGCCTGACGGCGGCTCTTGCGGCTGGGCGGCCCGAGCGGCTGGCATCGGTGAACAGTTTTGTCGATGGCGCGGCGGTGGCGCGGATGGGGGATAAAACCTTTGACTGCTTGAAATGGGCGCAGCCCGATCAGGTTCTGCTTGCCCCCGAAGACCGCATTTGCGTGACCATGCTAAAAATGCTGAACGTGGAAGGCATTGTTCTGGAACCCGCTGGCGCGCTGTCGGTCGATGTTTTGGATGTTTTGGGCAGCAGCCTACGCGGCAAGCGCGTGGTTTGCGTGACATCGGGCGGGAATTTTGATTTTGAACGCCTGCCCGAAGTGAAAGAACGCGCGCAGCGCTATGCGGGGCTGAAGAAGTATTTCATTCTGCGTATGCCCCAGCGCCCTGGCGCGCTCAAAGAATTTCTAAACATGCTTGGCCCCGATGATGACATCGCACGCTTCGAATATTTGAAGAAATCGGCGCGAAATTTTGGATCGGTTCTGATCGGCATTGAAACAAAATCTGCCAGCAACTTTGCGGCCCTAACAGAGCAGTTGGTTGCCGCCAATTTCAGTTATCGTGATATTACAAATGATGAAACATTGGCCGAATTCCTGATTTAGGCAGCCAAATCGGCCAAACCCATAATCAACGCCTCGCGCGAGGCGTGGTAGCAGTTACGCAGTTCAATCAAGTTGACCGCGCAATCGCCGTCCTTTGCACGGCGTTCGGCAGTTTGGCACAGGTTGGCAAGGCTGGCAAAACCAAGGTTCAGCGCCGCGCCTTTTAGAAAATGGCAATCATCCCGCAGCAGCGCCGCCCCGCCAGCGGGGGTGATTCGGGCCAGAACCTCATCAGCCTCATCCAAAAACATCGTGACCACTTCGGCAAACTCGTCTTGGCCGATTTCTTCCTGCAATTCGCGCACGCGATCCCAATCAATCATGTTTACCCCACCCATTTTCGAACATTTTGGATGGTCTGGGTTAACAATTCCTCAGTGATTCATCAAAAAAACCAACGAATTTTATCTTTCACCCCGCGTTAAAGAATTGCTGGCAAAAACAAGGAAAGGAGCAAGATTTGACACAGCACCCTACCACTTTTGCCAGTGCCACCACCGCGTCTAGTGCATTTTTGCCCCGTAAAGTGCTGGTGGTGGATGATTCGCGCGCCCAGCGTACCGCGCTGCGATTGCAGCTGTCACGTTGGGGTTATGATGTCACCGAGGCAGAGTCTGGTCAGGCGGCCCTATCGCTGTGCCAGAAACACAGTTTTGATATGATCCTGTCCGATTGGGTGATGCCTGAAATGGATGGCGTCACATTCTGCCGTAACTTTCGCGCGCTAGAGCATGAAAATTACGGCTATTTTGTTTTGCTTACGTCGAAATCAGAAAAGGCTGAAATTGCCAAAGGTTTAGAAAGCGGGGCAGATGATTATCTAACAAAGCCTGTCACTGCCGAAGAACTGCGCGCCCGTTTGCGCGCGGGCGAGCGGATTTTGCACATGCAAGAAGAACTGCATGAAAAAAACACGCTGGTCAGCAGCACCTTGTCGCAATTGCAAAAGGTTTACGATTCGCTGGATCGCGATTTGATCGAGGCGCGTAAGCTGCAACTTGCCCTTGTCCGCGACAGGCAACGCGATTACGGGCTGGGAAAAGTATCAGTCGTTTTGCGACCTTCGGGCCATGTTGGCGGTGATTTGGTTGGCAGCTTTGCTATTGATCAGGCGCGGATTGCCGTGTTTGCTGTAGATGTTTCGGTGCATGGCGTTGCCTCGGCAATGATGACAGCGCGTTTGGCGGGCCTGCTTACGGGCAGCTCGCCCGACCAAAATATCGCGCTGCGCAAATCCCCAGATGGCGGCGGTGATGCGTGGCCGCCTTCAATTGTGGCGCGCAGGCTGAACGAATTGTTGCTGGAAGATTGGCAAGTTGATCAGTATTTCACCTTTGCCTATGCGGAAATTGATCTGACCACTGGCGCAGGTAAGCTGGTGCAGGCGGGCCATCCCCACCCGGTTCTGCTGCGCGCCTCGGGCGAGGTGCAGGAACTTGGCGATGGGGGTTTGCCAATTGGCCTGATCACGAATGCGCAGTTTGAAGAGGTGGCGTTTACCCTTGGCGCGGGTGATCGGCTGATAATCACATCTGATGGTGTGACCGAATGTTGTGATATAAACGGGCAAGAGATCGGCCAAGAGGGATTGGCTAAAATACTGAAATATAACGAAAAAATGATGGGCCTCGATCTGCTGGAAGCCCTAGTTTGGGATTTGCAAACCCACCGCGCCGGCGCAGATTTTGAAGATGATGTTTCAGCCCTTGTGGTGGAATTTTCGCCTATGACAAGGCTTTGATCAACATGTCGCGGTCGCCCTCGTTGGCCAAAATCTCAATCGCTGCCTTTGGGCTGGCCCAAATTGCAGTATGCCCGGTTTCGGTGGGCGGGCCAAGGCGAAGTATAGGCCGGGCCAGAAAAATGCTGCAAACCTTTTCAGCATAAAGATTGTATTCGGGCATAAAGGTAAACCTGCGATAGGTGCCAATCCAGCGCGGCGGGCCGATATGCCAACCCGTTTCCTCCATCACTTCGCGGTGCAAGGCGGCAATCGGTGCTTCGCCCCGATCAATCCCTCCGCCGGGCAGTTGATATTCGGGGCTTGGCTCGCGCTGATGGGTCAACAATACCGACGCGCCATCAAACAGCACGGCATAAACCCCCGCGCGGCGGCGATAGGTTTGGCCCGCCACTGGGCTTTGCCCGTATCTTTTGATGCCAAAATTTTTCACCACACTGCCCCCTTGGTGCTGCGCGCCTTGACCTATATATAGCACTTTTATGCCAAGTTTGGCGGCAATAGGAAATACCAATGACAACGGGCTTGCAGATCGCGTGGGATGATACGGTTCTTCCCTTTCAACTGGACTTGCCTCTTATTCGCGGACGTGTTGCGCGGTTGGATGGGGTTTTGGAAAACGTGCTGGCGCAGCACAACTATCCGCCCGTGATCGAGGCACTGGTGGCCGAAGCCGCCATTTTGACGGCGCTTATCGGCCAGTCGGTGAAATTACGTTGGAAGCTAAGCCTGCAGATTCGCGGCAATGGCCCCGCGCGGTTGATTGCAACCGACTATTACGGCCCCGAAGAAGACGGCCTGCCCGCGCGCATTCGCGCATACGCCAGTTACAACAAAGAATCGCTGGATCATGAAGCGGCCCCTTTTAGCCAAATCGGCCAAGGCTATTTTGCCGTTATGATCCATCAGGGCGATGATATGCAGCCATATCAAGGATTTACTCCTATTTCGGGCAAATCACTGTCAGACTGCGCGCAGACATACTTTGCGCAGTCAGAACAAATTCCCACCCGCTTTGCCCTGACCTTTGGCAAAAGCCAAACGCCAGGCGCGTCGCAATCTTGGCGCGCAGGGGGCGTGATGTTGCAACACATGCCCGCAGTTGGAGGGAGCGTTGCAGCAGACGCGGGCAGTGGCGATGGCGGACTACTGTCACACGCCGATATTTTGGCAGGGGCCGAGGCTGAAAATTGGAACCGCGCGAATATTCTGCTGGATACAGTGGAGGAGATTGAACTGATCGGCCCATCGGTCACCCCAACTGACCTATTGCTGCGGCTGTTTCACGAAGAAGCGCCGCGCGTATTTGAGGCGCAACCCGTGCAGTTTGGTTGTTCATGCGGGCCAGAAAAGGTGGTGCAGGCCATGTCGATTTATTCGGCCAAGGACATTGCAAGCATGACCACCACCGAAGGCGTGGTGACAGCCGATTGCCAATTTTGCGGCAAGCATTACGAATTTGATCCGAAAACCTTGGGGTTCGAGGCGGCAAAGACAGCGGATGCGGGATGATGTTTCAGATTTGATCGCGGCGCTTTCCCGCAGCACTGCGGGCTCGTCGGATTTTGATCTGAACGGCCATGTTGCCAAATCTGCCCGCCCGTTGCGCCCTGCTGCCGTGCTGATCCCTGTGATGGGTGGGCGCGTTGTGCTGACCAAACGCTCATCGCATCTGAAACATCATCCGGGGCAAATCGCGTTTCCGGGTGGTAAGGTAGACGCCGGCGAGACGCCGCAAGATGCCGCCCTGCGTGAAGCGTCTGAGGAAATCGGCCTGCCGCCCGCGCATGTGCAGGTGCTGGGCGCGCTGCCTGCCCACGAAACGGTGACGGGGTTCGAGATGACACCTTTCATCGGCTTACTTCACGCGCCGCCCCCCTTTATCCTTGAGCGCGCCGAAGTGGCCGAGGTGTTTTCTGTGCCGCTGCATTTTCTGCGCAACCTCCAAAATTTTCGTATCGAACAGCGCAATTGGCAGGGTCAGCCGCGATATTTTTACACCGTGCCTTACGGCCCTTATTACATTTGGGGGGCGACGGCGCGGGTGCTCTTTGGGCTGGCGCAAAGGCTTAACGCATGAAAATTTCGGCGGAATGGTTGTGTGACACTGATTTGCAGCGCCTCATGGCCGCGCTAAATGATGCGGGTTTTCAAACACTGGCCGTGGGCGGATGCGTGCGCAACGCGCTGATGGGGCGTGCGATTTCTGATGTGGATTTGGCTACTGCGGCCTTGCCGAAAATAGTCTCTAAAACCGCAGTTAGTCTGGGATTTAGGGCCATTCCCACGGGCATAGATCATGGCACGGTTACTGTTGTAACCCCACAGCGCGCCTATGAGGTGACTACATTTCGCCGCGATATCTCCACGGATGGCCGTCATGCCGTGGTGCAGTTCGCAGATGATGTCGCGCAAGATGCCGCGCGGCGGGATTTTACCATCAACGCGCTGTATATCGCCGCCGATGGCACGGTGATTGATCCACTGGGCGGATTGCCTGATATCACCGCGCGCCGCGTGCGATTTGTCGGTGATGCTGGGGCGCGAATTCGCGAAGATTACCTGCGCATTTTGCGATTCTTCCGCTTTAGTGCCATTTACGGCGATCCAGATGCGGGGTTTGATGCAGAGACACTGGCCGCCTGCGCGGCGCACTTGGACGGGATTGATACCCTGTCACGCGAACGCGTAGGCCAAGAAATGCGTAAACTTTTGGGCGCAGTCGATCCCGCACCAGCCTTGGCCGCTATGGCGCAAACTGGCGTTTTGGCACATGTTTTGGCAGGTGCCGAAGTGCGGTTTATTGCGCCCTTGGTGCATCTGGAAGATGGTCATTCACGCGGGTTCATTTCGCGGCTTGCCCTGCTGGGCGGGCAAGACGTGGTGGCCAGCTTGCGACTTTCTCGTACAGAAACAGTGATGTTAGAAACTATTGTTGGCGAAATAGGCAGCGGTCTTACCCCCGCCGCGCTGGGCTGGCGGCATGGGCAGGAATTGGCGGGTGACATCGTTTTTGCACGCGCCGCGCTGATGGGGCAGGGCCTGCGGCAAAATTGG
>CAXNJD010000064.1:0-6379 GCA_964202545.1 Cypionkella sp. | reverse complement strand
CATGTTGCTTCCCGGGCCAGAGGCGATGCAGCTGGCCACATGGATTGGCTGGCGCAAAGCGGGGGTGATTGGCGGGCTGATTTCGGGCGGGCTGTTTGTGCTGCCGGGGGCTGCATTGGTGCTGCTGCTGGCGATGGGCTATGCCGCCTTTGCCGCGCTGGATTTGTTTCATCGGCCGTTTCCTGTGGTGATTATTGCGGCTGCCCTGCTGGGGCTGGCACTGCTGCGCCAGCCTGCGCCGCCCGCCCCTGAAATTGCCGCGGCCCTGCCCATTCGGGAAAGCGTGATTGCGGCGCTGATTTGGGGCGCGGTCTGGATGATCCCGCTGGCAGGGGTTGTGGCCTTTGCACCGCAGATTTTGGCTGATATCGCGCTGTTCTTTTCCAAACTTGCGATGCTAACCTTTGGCGGGGCCTATGCGGTGCTGTCGTGGATGGCATCCGAAGTGGTGGTCACGCGCGGTTGGCTGACAGCGCCGCAGATGCTGGATGCGCTGGCCTTGGCCGAAACCACGCCCGGGCCTTTGATTTTGGTGACCGAGTTTGTGGCCTATGTCGCCGCCTATAAACAGGGGGGTATGGAGCTGGGGCTGGCTGCAGCGGTTATCACGCTGTGGATGACCTTTGCGCCGTGTTTTTTATGGATTTTTGCAGGCGCGCCGTGGATTGCGCATTTACAAAATGCGCCGCGCGCGGCGGCGGCGCTGGCGGGAATAATGGCGGCTGTGGTGGGGGTGATTGCGCATTTATCCCTATGGTTCGGGCTGCATGTTCTGTTTGGCGCAACCATCGCCGCCCAAATTGGCCCAATGCAGCCCTTGCTGCCCGATTTTGCAACGCTGCGCCTGCTGCCCTTTGGCCTTGCTTTGCTTGCAGGCGTGCTTTTGCTGCGCTTGCACTGGGCGCTACCTTGGGTTTTGGTGATTTGTGGGGCAGTTTCTGCTTTAAGCCTTGCTTTCTAGGCGCCCCCCTCTTTTAAACCGCCGCAATTCGCTTAAGGTGTGTTAACAGTTTGTAGGGGGGCAGCATGGCAAAAACGATTGATTACGGCAACCTAATGCACCGCGCCATGCGGGGGCTGATCCAATCTGTTCTTTCCGATGTGGCAAAAAATGGCCTGCCGGGCGATCACCATTTCTTCATCACGTTCGATACGGGCGTCTCTGGCGTGAATATGGCCAAATGGTTGCATGACCGCTATCCAGATGAGATGACGCTGGTGCTGCAACATTGGTTTGAAGACTTGACAGTGACGGATGAAGGCTTTTCGGTGACGCTGAATTTCGGCAATAACCCCGAAAATATTGCCGTGCCTTTTGATGCGGTGCGTACATTTGTTGACCCATCGGTCGAGTTTGGCCTGCGCTTTGAAACTCATGCAAGCGAGGATGAAGACGAAGACGAGGCCCCCGAAGACGATCCGCCACCGCCGCCAAAAGGCGAGGCGCAGATTGTGCGTTTAGATAAGTTTCGCAAATAAGTCACGCGGTTGAAACATTGATCGCCGATTTTGGGCAGAACATCTGTAAATTTTAAGGATTGACCATGGCCCAAGATTTCATTTTATTTGCACGCGAGTTTTTCGCAACGCCGTTTCAAGTGGCGGCGGTATCGCCTTCTTCGCGGTATTTGGCGCGGGCAATGGCCGCGGGCTTTGGTGCGCAAACGGGGCCTGTGATTGAATTTGGGCCAGGTACGGGGCAACTGACGCGCGGAATTCTGGCCGCGGGTGTGACCCCCCAAGATTTGACTCTCGTCGAGATGAGCGCTGATTTTGCCCGCCATTTGAAGACCGAATTTGCTGGCGTGACAGTACACCGTGCGGGCGCGCAAGAGGCTGCGAATTTTTCACCTGAAGGCAGCGTGGCGGCGGTTGTGTCTGGCCTGCCATTACTTTCTATGCCTGATCCTGTTGTTGAGGCAATTTTGGCCGCTGCATTTACTGTGCTGCGCAAGGGCGGCGAAATGCGGCAATTTACCTATGGGTCAAAGCCACCTATAGCGCCCCACATCATGGAAAAACTTGGGCTTGTCGCCATTAAAGGCCGCAAAGTTTGGGCGAATTTGCCGCCTGCGCGGGTTTATGTCATCAAACGGGCCAATGAAGTTTAACGCAGTTTCCTATCGGTATGCAGATGTATACCGTTGAGTTTTCCGTACATTTGGGCTAAGGCAGGCCCCATGAACAGGAGGCTTGCACATGACCGATACCCGCGTTGAGACTGACAGCTTTGGCCCGCTGGACGTTCCCGCCGATAAATACTGGGGCGCGCAAACCCAGCGCAGCATCATCAATTTCCCCATCGGGTGGGAAAGACAGCCTGTCGCGATCATCCGCGCGCTTGGCGTGATCAAAAAGGCCTGCGCGCTGGTCAATATTGATCAGGGCGACATCTCGCCCGAATTGGGCCACGCGATTGCATCGGCAGCGCAAGAGGTGATCGACGGCAAGTTCGATGACAACTTCCCGCTGGTGGTTTGGCAAACGGGGTCGGGCACGCAGACCAACATGAACGCGAACGAGGTTATCAGCAACCGCGCTATTCAAGTGTTGGGCGGGGTGATGGGTTCGAAGAAACCTGTCCACCCGAATGACCATGTGAACATGGGACAATCGTCCAACGACACTTTCCCCACGGCGATGCATGTGGCCATTGGCATGATGGCGCGGGACGTGCTGCTGCCAGGTCTGGAAAAGCTGCACCACGCCTTGGCGCAAAAGTCGCAGGAGTTTAAAGACATCATCAAGATCGGGCGCACCCATACCCAAGACGCAACTCCGTTGACGCTCGGCCAAGAATTTGGTGGTTACGCGCATCAAGTTGCATCTGGCATCATGCGCGTCAAAAAGATTCTGCCCGAGATTTATGATCTGGCCCAAGGCGGCACGGCTGTTGGCACGGGGCTGAACACCCGTGTGGGCTGGGACAAACGCGTGGCGGCATCGATTGCCCAAATCACCGATCTGCCCTTTGTGACCGCGCCCAATAAATTCGAGGCGCTCGCCGCCCACGATGCGATGGTGATGTTTTCGGGCGCGCTGAAAACCGTGGCGGTCAGCCTGTTCAAAATTGCCAACGACATGCGGCTGTTGGGATCGGGCCCGCGGTCTGGCCTTGGCGAACTGATACTGCCTGAAAACGAACCGGGGTCCTCGATCATGCCGGGCAAGGTGAATCCCACACAGGCCGAGGCACTGACGATGGTCTGCGTGCAGGTGATGGGCAATGATGCGGCTGTGGGTTTTGCGGGCAGCCAAGGGCATTTTGAACTGAACGTTTACAATCCAGTGATGGCCTATAACGTTCTGCAATCTATGCAGCTTTTGGGCGATGCGGCGGGGTCTTTCACCGATAATATGGTGGTGGGCACACAGGCGAATGTGGCGCGCATTGACAAGTTGATGAAAGAAAGCCTGATGCTTGTGACGGCGCTGGCCCCGACAATTGGCTATGACGCGGCAACCAAAGTGGCAAAGACCGCACATAAAAACGGCACGACCTTGCGCGAAGAGGCGATTGCGCTGGGATATGTCGATGGCGAGACTTTTGACCGCGTGGTGCGCCCCGAAGACATGATCGGGCCAAAAGGATAATGGCGGAAATTTTCAACCTGCGCGCGGCAAAAAAGGCGGCAAGCCGCGCCAAATCCCGCGCGCAGGGCGATGAGAATGCCGCCAAGTTTGGCCGCAGCCTTGCGGCGAAATCCGCCGAGAAAACTCAGGCCGAAAAGGCCAAGGCGCAGCTAGATGCGCATCAGCGCGAGGCGCCATGAGCGGGCCGCAGAAGCATTCCCTTACCCTGCGTGGGCACCGCACTTCGGTAACGTTAGAGCCTGAGTTCTGGGCTGCTTTTCAGGCTTTGGCGGTGCTACGCGGTCTTTCGGTCAATGCGCTGGCAGCCCAAATGGATGAGGCGCGCGGTGATGTTGGGCTTGCCTCATATATCCGTGTTGCTATTTTGCGGGCGTTGCAAGGGGGGGCATGATGCCTAATATTTTGCTGCTTGTTGCCATGCCCGAAGAACTGGCTTTCGCGGCCAAGGGCATGACCCTTGTCCATACTGGCATAGGCAAAGTAAACGCCGCTTGGCGCACCGCGCAAGCGCTGGCTGCCCATAATCCAGATATGTTGATCAATTTTGGCACGGCGGGGGCTGTAACTGCGGGCTTACAAGGGTTGGTCGAAGTTGGAGCCACCCTACAGCGCGATATGGATGTGCGCGCGCTTGGCGTGCCCTTAGGCGCGACCCCGTTTGAGGAAGACAGCGCCGAGATCCGTTTTTCCTCGGCCCTATTGGTGTGCGGCACGGGGGACAGCTTTGCCGCGCGCGCGCCCGAAATGCCCTGCGATCTGGTTGATATGGAACTTTATGCCATCGCCAAGGTCTGCCGCGCCGCGCAGATCCCGCTGCGCGCGTTCAAGTATATCTCGGACAATGCCGATGACGCTGCCCCAACCGATTGGCGGCAGGCGCTTCGCCATGCCGAGAATGCCTTTTTGGTGCGCTTGGAAGCGGGCCTATAGGGGGGCTTTGCGTGCCCCTTGCTGTGCTTACACCATTGCACGGGGAAATTGCTTCCCAGTCGTGGATCTTTGGGGGTAATGAAACGGGCCGTCACACATCGCTTGCTAACTCTAGAAATATCCTCGGGGGGTGAGCGCGCAGCGCGAGGGGGCAGAAAGCCCCCTTGGCGTTGGAGTTCGAACAGTTGATCTGAAGGTGTGTCGGATCAAATTGCGCGCGTTCCGAGGCCTCGCCGTCGGGCCTGATGCTATGCCAGAATCATTTCGGAACAAGGGAATTAGTGCCAGATTCTGTTGCCAGGCTCTGGCGGGCCCCGCCTTACGCGGCTAAGCGCAAGGACTTAGTTTCGGCGACTTAACTGCTTACGCAGCCAAAGCCATTGCCGGAGCACGGTTGTCATTTGCAACTGTACGTTTTGCACCGATAACGGTGGTGGCTCACCGAGCGAAAGCTGGCCCCTTTAGACGTTCGTCGATCCTATTTCGACCCCACACGCCCCAAATGAAAGGGAAGATTGGTGGAGTCGCCGGGTACCGCCCCCGGGTCCGAGCCGCGTATTACGGGTGCGTTTATCGCCATAGATCAGGTTTCCCCAAGCTCAAACAACATATGCCCGCAGGCGGGCTTGCGCAAGGCTTGGGCAAAAGAAAACGCGCCCAAAGTTTCCCTTAGGCGCGTTTATGTTCGTTTTGCGATTAGAAGCCCGATTTGATCAATTCAAACTCGGCCGTTAGCTTTTCGCGGAATTCAGGGTTCAGCGGAACCTGTGCCAGCATCTTGCCCTCAACTGGGTCAACATCTGCGGCCTTCATTTCTTCCAAGGTGATTTCAGCCATTGCGGCATCGTTGGCGTGGGCATAGCCAAAGTTTTCTAGCAGGCCTTTGGCGCTGGGGTGGGCAAGCCATGCGTTGATGAAATCATAAGCCTTATCTTCCGAACCCGGTGCGTCTTTGAAATTGACATAGCCGCAGAACCAGTTGCTAGCGCCCTCGGTTGGGGTACGGTTGAACGCCACTGGCACACCTTCATTGCGCATGGCGGTCACGCCGTCATTCCACGACCACGACACCACCACTTCGCCCGTTTTCATCAACTGGGCGTTTTCGGCAGGGTCTGCCCAATACGTGCGCACATTGGCATGGGCTTGGCGCAGCCATGCGGCGGCGGCGGCGAACTGCTCATCGGTCACTTGGGTCCAATCGGTCACGCCAGTTGCCAAAAACGCCAGCGCCCAAGAATCGTCAACTGTGTCTGGCAGCGAAGTGCGGCCAGCAAAAGCAGGATCAATAAACACGTTCAGCGAGGCGACCTGTTCGGGCGTGACCTCTTCTGTGTTGTAGGCAATGGCGGTATAGGCGTAATCGGTCGGAATATACCAAACGCCTTCAGCGTCCTTTATATCGGCGCTTTCCAAGAAACGCGGGGCGATATTGGCAAATTCTGGAATCCGGCTGATGTCCCACGCCTCAATCAAGCCTTTGTCGCGGTACTTGCGCACCATTTGGCTGCATGGGTGGGCGACATCTGCTTTAAAGCCAGTGGAGACTTTTGTAAAAGCCTCTTCCTCATCCCCATAGAAAGCATAGGTGGGCATTTGGCCGTTCTTGGCAACATAATCTTCGATCAAGGCTTGCACTTCGAAGCCAGCCCAATCGAACACAATCAATTCTGGGTCGGCTGCGTGAGCCGTTGAGGCTGCGCCCAATGCAAAGGCAGACACAGCAATATAGAGGCTTTTTTTCATTATTGGCTCCACTGTTAGAAATTCTGTGGTGGGGATGTAGGGTCATGTTTGACCGCGTGCAAGATGTGCAAAAGAATTGCCAGCCAAAAGAGCAAATGCAAGCCGCATT
>CAXNJD010000063.1:0-6398 GCA_964202545.1 Cypionkella sp. | reverse complement strand
AATAGAAAAGTTTCTTAGGTTTACACTTCCCTCTGATGCAGCTTTGTGTAAACCTTGGCTTACAGCCGGCATCCTTGCGGCAGGAGAGTTTTGTGACCATTACCACCCTTTCGCTGTTTCGATTTGACAGCCTGCCTGCCCGCCTTTGGGTGTTGGGGCAGATGGGGTTTGCACGCCTTTCCCTGACGCGGATGCGCGAGGTGGGGTTTTGGAAACTGTGCGGTTCGGGCCGTGGCGAAGGGTTTGATCTGCGCCCGAATTTGGATGTTTGGGCGATACTGGCCACTTGGCCCGATGCGCAAACCGCCTTTCACGCCACACAAAATGCGCCCGTTTTCAAGCGCTGGCAGGCCCGCGCCGCCGAAAACTGGACAGTGGTTTTGCAACCCATTTCGGCGCGGGGAAAATGGTCTGGCCGCGCGCCATTTGCCCCGCAAGGCGAGGTTCCCGAAGGCGCGCCAATTGCAGCGCTGACGCGCGCCAGCCTGCGCCTGTCGACCGCACTGCGGTTTTGGTCGCGTGTTCCCTCGATCTCTCAAGTGATTGGCGACGATCCGAACGTGCTGTTCAAAATTGGCGTGGGAGAAGTGCCGCTTTTGCATCAGGTGACCTTTTCGATCTGGCCTGACACACAGACAATGGCAAACTTTGCACGCGGCAACGGCGCACATGGCCGCGCCATTGCTGCTGTTCGCAGCGAAGGCTGGTTTACCGAAGAGCTTTACGCCCGCTTTGCCGTGCTGGGCGATTTTGGCACATGGGGCGGCGCGCAGCCCTTGGCCGCGTACCCCAAATTGATACCCAAACACAGGACAGCCGCATGACAGCCCCCTTTCCCTTTTCCGCCATTGTTGGGCAAGAGGCGATGAAACGCGCCATGGTGCTAACCGCCATCGACCCTGCCATTGGCGGCGTGTTGGTGTTTGGCGACCGTGGCACGGGAAAATCCACCGCTGTGCGGGCACTTGCGGCGCTGCTTCCGCCTATCGACGTGGTGGAGGGATGCCCCGTAAATTCGGCCCGCGTTGAGGATGTTCCTGACTGGGCCCCTGCCCTATCAGGCCGCATCGTGGCGCGCCCAACCCCTGTAATAGACTTGCCGCTGGGCGCGACGGAAGACCGCGTTGTGGGGGCACTGGATATTGAACGGGCGCTGACGCGCGGGGAAAAAGCTTTTGAGGCAGGGCTACTGGCCCGCGCCAATCGCGGTTATCTTTATATTGACGAGGTGAACCTGCTGGAGGATCACCTCGTCGATTTACTGCTAGACGTGGCACAGTCGGGCGAGAATGTGGTCGAACGCGAGGGTCTGTCCATACGTCATCCCGCGCGCTTTGTTCTGGTAGGGTCAGGCAACCCCGAAGAGGGCGATTTGCGCCCGCAGCTTTTGGATCGGTTCGGACTTTCGGTGCAGGTCACCAGCCCGCGCGATGTGCAAACTCGGGTCGAGGTGATGCTGCGCCGCGATGGGTATGAGCGCGATAACGCCGCCTTTATGGCCGAATATGGCGCACAAGATGCGCATTTGCGCGCGGCAATTCTGACGGCGCGGGCGGCTTTGCCGAAACTAAAAACTCCGCCTGCCGTTCTGCATGATTGTGCCAGCTTGTGCATCGCGCTGGGGTCTGACGGGCTCCGCGGTGAACTTACCTTACTGCGCGCGGCGCGGGCCGAGGCGGCCTTTACAGGGGCTGCCACCGTGACCCGCGCGCATTTGAAATCGGTGGCGGAAATGGCGCTGTCCCACCGCCTGCGCCGCGACCCGCTGGACGAGGCAGGATCAGGCGCGCGCGTGGCCCGCATTTTGGCCGAAAAGCTGCCATAATGGCCGATGCGCCCGCCCCCCCACTTTCCGCGCTAGAGCGCGCGCGCCTTGCGTTGGATGTATTGGCGCTGGATGGTACTGGTTTGGGCGGCCTTTGGCTGCGCGGGCGCGTGGGGCCTGCGCGCGCCGCTGTGATGGCGCGGCTGGCCGATATTCCCCTGCCCGCCCGCCGCATTCACCCGACCATTGATGATGGCGCGCTGTTTGGTGGCACGGATTTGGCGGCAAGCCTGTCGGCTGGCGCGCACCGCAAAACCGCTGGGATTTTGGCCGCACCTTCTGCGCTGATTTTGACCATGGCCGAACGCGCACCCGCTGGCCTTGCCGCGCGGCTGGCGCTGCATCTGGACGCGGGCACATCGTGCCTGATTGCGCTGGACGAAGGGGCCGAGGCGGAAGAGGCCCTTGCCCCTGCTTTGGCCGAACGGCTGGCGCTGTTTTTGGATTTGTCAGATTTTGGGTTTGAGGATGCCGAGGCGTTAGAGGCCGCATCCGATCTGTCCACGGCCCGCGCGCGCCTAACCCATTTGCGCAATGCTGGACTGCCAGCGCAGGCGATGGCCACTCTTGCGGGCGCGGCGGCTAGCCTTGGCATAGACAGCCTGCGCGCGCCTTTACTGGCCGCGCGCGCAGCCCTTGCCATAGCCGCCCTGCGCGGGCTGGATGCGCCAGATGAGACGTGCCTGCGCGATGCTGCCAGCTTGGTCTATGCGCACCGCGCAACCCAATTTCCCGATGCACCGCAAGAAGATGCGCCGCCCCCAGATGCACCCCCACCAAATGACGCGCCCAATGATGCACCATCAGATGCACCCCCTGATGCACCCCAAGACCTTGCCGATATTCCGCAAGATTTGGTGCTTGAGGCCGTGCGCGCCGCCCTGCCTGCTGATGTTTTGGCGCGCCTTGCCGCAGGGCGCGCGGCGCGCAGCATGAAGGGCGGGGCTGGCACTGGGGCCAAGATTAAGGGCAACCACAGGGGCCGCCCCCTGCCCGCCCGCGCGGGGCGCATGGGGCAAGGCAAACGCATTGATATTTTGGCGACTTTGCGCGCAGCGGCCCCAATGCAAACCCTACGCGGGGGCGGGTTGGTAACAGGCGATGTGCCGACAAAACTGGCCATTCGCCCCAGCGATGTGCGGATCAAACGCTATCAACATTCGTCCGACCGCGTGCTGATTTTCACTGTCGATGCCTCTGGCTCGTCTGCTTTTGCCCGCCTTGCCGAGGCGAAGGGCGCGGTCGAGTTGCTGCTGGCGCAGTCTTATGCGCGGCGCGATCACGTGGCGCTTTTGGCCTTTCGCGGGCAGGGGTGCAAGGTGGTTTTGCCGCCCACACGGTCACTTACCACCACCAAACGCCGTCTTGCTGGCCTTGCAGGTGGGGGCGGCACGCCGCTTGCGGCGGGGCTGCGCATGGGGCTGGATGTGGCGCTGCAAGCGCGCGCGCGCGGCATGACGCCGACACTGGCGCTGCTGACCGATGGGCGCGGCAATATCGCACTGGACGGCAGCGCAGACCGCGCATTGGCGGATGACGACGCCCAGCGCCTGGCCCGTGTTTTTGCAGCCACTGGCATTCCCGCGCTGGTGATCGATATTGGCACGCGCCCGCAGCCCAGCCTTGGGGTTTTGGCGCGAGGTATGGGGGCGATTTATCTGCCCCTGCCCCGCGCAGATAGCCAGCGGTTAAGCAAAGTATTGCAGGCGGGGATGTGGGCATGACCAGGCGCGCTGATCTGCCCAACGATCTGCCCCTAAATTGGCCGCACCGCGCCGCATCGCGCACAATTGCAGCCGTGCATCAACACTGGCATGTCCAGGAGATGGGGCCAAAAGGCGATGCTGCGCCAACCCTACTGCTGATTCACGGCGCAGGTGGGTCGCTGCATTCTTGGGCCGATTTGGCCCCAATACTGGCCCAGCACTACCGCGTGATTGCACTGGATGTGGCGGGCCACGGGTTCAGCCAAAAGGGGCGCATGGCGCGGGCGGGGCTGGAAGATATCGCCGCCGACATCGCAGCCCTTGCCGCAGATCAGGGCTGGCAAGTACGCGCAGTGATTGGACATTCGGCGGGGGCGGCCATTGCCCTGCGGCTGGCCGAAATGCTGCCCCTGCGCGCCGTAGTGGGGCTAAACGCAGCGCTGTCGCAGTTTGAAGGCATGGCGGGATGGCTGTTTCCCGCAATGGCAAAAACGCTTAGCCTTTTGCCCTTTGCCCCGCATTTTGGGGCAAAGATGCTAGGCACCCCTGCGCAGATCGACCGTCTTTTGACGCAGACAGGCGCGCAGATTGGTGCGGCAGGGCGCGCGCAATACTTAACCCTCGCGCGCCGCCCCGCCCATATTGGGGCAACGCTAGACATGATGGCCGCATGGGATTTGCGCCCGCTATTGGCGCGGCTGCCCCAATTTATCGTTCCTATTTTGCTGCTGACAGGCGCGCGCGATGGGGCCGTGCCGCCGCGCGTCAGCACCGATGTCGCGCGTAGCCTACCCAATGCAACAGCGCAAATCTTGCAAGGCTATGGCCATTTGCTGCCTGAAGAGGCCGCGCAGGTGATTGCGCCGATGATCTTAGACTTTCTGGCGCGCGCGCTGGCCAAAGCGGCCTAATGCGCGCCTTTAACGGGCAAGGTTTCGGCCTTGAACAAATGGGCTTTTTCGCCGTCAAAACCCACGGCAATATCGCTGCCCACTGTGTAGACTGCATCTTGCGGTAGGGCTGCGATCAGCGATGTACCATCGCCAAGACCAATATCAACCACGGTTTCCGCGCCCAAGCGTTCTGTCAGAACGACTTTACCTTTCATCAGGGCCTTACCGCTTTCCAGCGTTATGTACTGCGGGCGCAGACCCAGAATAGCCGCCTTACCCACGGCAAAGGGCCCACGTTTGGCCGACACGCTGACTTTGCCCAAAACGGGGCTGGACACTTCAGCCATATCGCCCTTTATGGCCACCACTTCAACATTCATAAAGTTCATCGAAGGCGCGCCCAAAAAGCCTGCAACGAACAGGTTGGCGGGGTTGTGATACAAATCCATCGGCGCGCCGATTTGCATCACTTTACCATCTTTCAGCACCACGATCTTGTCCGCGAGAGTCATTGCCTCTACCTGATCGTGTGTCACATAAATCATCGTCGCGCCAAGCTGTTGGTGCAGCTTGCCAATTTCCATGCGCATATCCATGCGCAGTGCGGCATCAAGGTTCGATAATGGCTCGTCAAACAAGAACACCTGCGGTTTGCGCACAATCGCGCGGCCAATGGCGACGCGCTGGCGCTGTCCGCCCGACAACTGGCTGGGGCGGCGGTCTAGCAGATGCTCCATCTGCAAAATGCGCGCAGCCTCTGCCACTTTGGCGTCTTTTTCCGCCTTGCTTGCCCCCGCAATCGTCAGCCCAAATGCCACGTTTTCGCGCACCGTCATATGCGGGAAAATGGCGTAGGATTGAAAAACCATCGCCACACCGCGCTGCGAAGGCGGCAGATCATTGACCTGCGTTTCGCCAATAACCATCGCACCAGAACTGATATCTTCTAGCCCAGCAATCATGCGCAACAGCGTGGATTTACCGCAGCCCGATGGGCCAACAAACACACAAAACTCGCCGTCCTGAATGTCGATATCAACACCTTTGATGACATCGACATTGCCATAGCTTTTCTTGATGTTCTTCAGCGAGATTTTGGCCATCGGCAGTCTCCTTTTGATTATTCGGCGGCGCGCGCCAGCGGCACCACGGAAAGCAGCCCATCGGGCCCAACGAGGATGCGTTCGGGGTTCATCACATAGCCGCCGAACTTATCTTTGCCGCCATCAGCAAAGCCCAAAATCACGAGCCCATCAGGCCCATCAACAATGCGGGCGGCATAGCGGATGCACGGCTCTGCGCCGTCCAAGAACAGGCCGGGAGCAATGCGCCAAGGCCCACGCGGATGATCGGCGATCAGGTAATGGTTTCCTGTAACGGGTTTTTGCTGGTTGGTGCGCTGATACTGCTGCGACCAATGGATTGATGACGTGCAAAACAAGCAATACCATTTGCCTGCCACTTCAAACACTTGTGGTACCTCTAGCTGGC
Source organism: Cypionkella sp. (assembly GCA_964202545.1). Taxonomy (GTDB): domain Bacteria; phylum Pseudomonadota; class Alphaproteobacteria; order Rhodobacterales; family Rhodobacteraceae; genus Cypionkella. The sequence continues at coordinate 483 of CAXNJD010000063.1, read as the reverse complement.
CAAATCCGCCTTGGAACACAGGCGGTTGCAGCACCCATGTGTTCAGATCATCCGAGGTGGCAAAGCCAACTGCGCCGCCTGAATTGGGTTCAGACGCATCTGGAACGCGGGCCGTGAAATACATTAGCCAACCTTTGCCATAGGGGTCTTTCATCACCCACGGATCGCGCATGGCGCGGTCGTGCCAGCGCCCCTCGTGGTCGACCTCATAACATTCGGCGTTGGGGCCTGTCAGATCAAGACATTGCCCGTTGCCCACGCGCACCCAATCATGCAAATCGGTAGATGTGGCGTGGCCAATGCGCTGGCGCATCATCTTTTCGGATTTGGTTGTGCCTGTATAAAACAAATGCCACAGCCCTGCGTCATCTTGAACGACCGATCCTGTCCACGTGGTGCCATCATCCCATGCCGCCCCATCCCGCTGGGGCGTGAAGGTCGTGCCCAGATGCGTCCAGTTCACCAGATCTTTGCTGGTCGCAT
>CAXNJD010000062.1:0-6454 GCA_964202545.1 Cypionkella sp. | reverse complement strand
CAGCAGCGCCTGCGGCCTGCGCGCGGCTGGATGCATCTGCCGTTAAAGCGGCCTCTAGCGCAGCAAGGGCCACCTCTTTGCTGTTGAAATGCTGCAATCCCTCGGCCAGATGCACAGTATAGCGCCCCTCAGATGGGCTGGTAACTGTGGCACTGGCCCGCTGCGCAATTTGCCCCACCACTGCGCCAATCGCATTGGCAACCCCTGCGTGCTGCGGCAAAATCATCTCGCAGCCCAGCGCCTTCCCCACTGCGCCGTAATAGCTGGGGGCGGATGCGCCAAGGCCAATCACAGGCACGCCAAGGCGCAGGGCAATTTGCACCACGCCCTTATGCTGGGACAGTCCTGCGCGGGTTAGGGCATGGCGGGCAAGGCCCGCGCCGTCATGCCCCTCAAAAGCAGGGTCTTCGGCAAAAGCAGCTTCTAACAGACAATCGGCGGTTTGCTGGGTCAACTGGTCAATAACGGATTGTGCAAGCGGCTCTGCACCGCTGGCAAACCTCTCGCCCGACCCATTGCGCCGCCGCGCCAGCAGCGTGACCGCCTTGTGCGCGGCCCCCCCGTCCCAACCCGTTTGCCGCCCCAAAACATGGCTGGCATCCGAAGGCGTCACCCCCGCAATCATCACCAAACCGCGCGCGACCAGCGATGTCAGCGCCGCCACTTCCAGCCGCGAATTCAGGCACGCCGCCATTGGCATGGGCGCGGTGATGCGCGCCAGCAGCGCAGCTTCGCGCGGCGTCAGGCCCGCAATCGCAGCCGCCTCGCCGCCGCCACCTGCAATGCCCATTGGTACCGTAAACCGCCCGTCAAATTCGCCCGCTGTGTCGGTGGCCAAAGCGCGGTCTAACGCGCCGTGCACCATGTCGGCGTGGGTGCTGGCGAGCAGCGATACGGGGATCAATCGGCGCGGGCCAAGGCGCAGGCCCCCCGTCAGACCTTCGGTGATCAGATGCACTTCGCTATCACCGCCAAGGCCCGTGGTGCGCATAGCAACCGCCTCGACCATGGTGCGAAATCCGCCCACCCGCGCGCCCATCGGGTCAATTTCTGGCAGGCCATCTTTCAATAGCGCCACATCCGTGGTCGTCCCGCCAATATCAGACACAAGCGCGTTTTGCGCCCCCGTCAGCCAACGCGCGCCGACGATACTGGCGGCAGGGCCAGACAGGATGGTTTCAATAGGCCGCTCGCGCACCATGGCCGCAGAAATCAGCGCGCCGTCGCCGCGCACCACCATGAGGGGGGCAGTTATGCCGATACTGGCAAGGTGACGCTCGCAGGCGGAAATCAAACGGTCAATCATGCCAATCAACCGCGCATTCAGCACCGCCGTAAGCGCCCGCTTTGGCCCGTTCAAATCTGCCGACAACTCGTGGCTGCACGTCACAGGCCGCCCCGTTGCCGCGCGGATTGCAGTGCGCAGGGCAATCTCATGGGCGGGGTTGCGGGTGGCAAAGCGCGATGCCACGGCAAAGCCCATCACCTGATCGCCCAGCGCGCGGATCTGCGGCATGGCAGCCTCTATATCTAAGGCGGTCGTCTCTTGCCCCGCATGGTTATGCCCGCCCGCAAGCGTGATAACAGGATCACCCTTCAGCGCCTCGGTCAAGCCGCCGCGCCCCAGATCATCCGCGTCAAATCCCACGAAAATCAGCGCCACGCGCCCGCCTTGGCCTTCGACCAAGGCATTGGTCGCCAGTGTGGTCGACAGCGATACCAGCGCCACATCGCCCGCCGCAATACCCGATTGCGCCAGCGCCGCGTCCACCGCCCCGCCCACACCAATTGCCAAATCCGCGCGGGTGGTCAGCGATTTGGCCGCGCCAATAACCTTATCTGCCGCCTCGTCCAAAATCACCGCATCGGTATAGGTGCCGCCCGTATCTACGCCCAGAAAATAGGCCATATCCCTGCCCTGCCCTTTGATCTTTGCACAATCGCGCAAGCGATAGGGGCAAATCACGCCAATGTCAGCCCCACGCGCGACCAATTGGGGCAATCTGCGGCATATGCGCCATGGCCCTTGCCTGTGCGGGGGGGTAAAAGCCACGAAAGTGAGGGCGTCATGCAAACCACCTATCCTATCGTCAAAGATGTCGTTCTGGTCGGCGGCGGGCACGCCCATGCGCTGGTGGCCCTGATGTGGGCCATGCAGCCGCTGGCTGGCGTGCGGATGACCATTATCAATCCAAACCCTGCCGCGCCTTACACGGGGATGTTGCCGGGCTATATCGCGGGCCATTACACCCGCGCCGATATGATGATTGATCTGTTCCGCCTTGCCCGCTTTGCTGGCGCGCGGCTGATCTTGGACAGCGCCGTTGGCCTTGATCGCGGCGAGCGGCAAGTGCTGCTGCAATCGGGCCGCGCCATTCCCTATGATCTGTGCAGCATTGATATTGGCATTGCGTCAGATTTGCCCCGCGTAGCGGGTTTTGGGCAATTTGGCCACGCCGCCAAACCCCTTGGCGATTATGCCCGCGCGTGGGAGGCGTTTTTGCAGCGCGATATTCCTGCCCCCCCTTTGGTGCTGGTAGGGGCAGGCGTGGGCGGGGTCGAACTTGCGCTTGCCTCGCACCGCCGCCTGCGCGCTAGGGGCCGCGCTGCGCAGATCACGCTGGTGCAGCGCCACTCTCGCGCCCTAAACGGGGTGGGCGACATGGCCCGCGCAATGCTTTTGTCGGAACTGCGCGCAGCAGGTATTACCCTGCTGACGGGGGCCGAACCTGCCGAAGTTTTGGCGGATAGCGTGATCCTTACCGATGGGCGCACCTTGCCTTCGGATTTCACCCTAGCCGTGGCAGGCGCGCGCGGGCAGGGCTGGCTTGCGCAAACGGGGCTGGATTTGGTGGATGGCCATATCAATGTGGCCGCCGATTTGCGCAGCAGCGATCCGTCGGTTTTCGCGGTGGGCGATTGCGCGCATCTTGGCTTTGCCCCCCGCGCCAAGGCAGGGGTTTACGCCGTGCGCGCCGCCCCCATTTTGGCCCATAACCTGCGCGCCAGCCTGCTGGGCCAGCCCCTGCGCAGATTTTCCCCACAGAAAGATTACCTTAAACTTATCTCGCTGGGCAGCCAGCGCGCGGTGGCCGATAAATGGCGGTTGCCCCTGCGCGGCGCGTGGCTGTGGCGGATCAAAGATAAGATTGACCGCGACTTTATGGCCAAATTTGCCGATTATCCCGCCATGCCGCGCGCTGCCATCCCGAATCCCGCCGTGGCAGGGCTGACAGCCGCTATGGGCGAGGCCCCCTTGTGCGGTGGCTGCGGCGCAAAACTGGGGGCGGATGCGCTGACCGCTGGCCTGCGCGCCCTGCCCGCCCCCCGCCGCGCCGATGTTCTGTCCGCACGCGGCGATGATGCCGCCGTCTTGCAGCACAGCGCAGGTGTTCAGGTGATCACCACCGACCATCTGCGCAGCTTTTGCTTTGATGCGGGCCTGATGGCGCGCATTGCCGCCATTCATGCCTTGGGCGATATTTGGGCGATGGGGGCTGCCCCGCAGGCCGTGCTGGCCCAAATCACCCTGCCCCCTGCATCGGGTGGCAAATCCGCGCAGCTGCTGGCCGAGGTGATGGGCGCCGCCGCCGAAATCATCACAGCCGCAGGGGCAGATCTGGTAGGCGGACACAGCGCGGTTGGCGCAGAACTGACCATTGGCTTTACTGTTACAGGCCTTGCCAAAACCCCAATTATGACCACAGGCGCACGGGCAGGCGACGCGCTGATCCTAACCAAACCCTTAGGCTCAGGTATCATCATGGCCGCCGAAATGGCGCTTGCCCGACTGGACAGCAGTATCTTGGGCGAGGCTGTTGCCGCAGCCCTAACCCATATGCAGCGCGGCCAAGGCGCGGCATCGGCCCTGCTTGCCCCCCATGCCCATGCCATGACCGATGTCACAGGCTTTGGCCTTGCGGGCCATATTCTGGAAATGCTGGAAGGCGGCATTATCGGGGCCGAACTAAACGCGGCCGCAATCCCCCTGATGCTGGGCGCGCAGGAATTGGCGCAGGCGGGTTATGGCAGCAGCTTGCTTCCCACCAACATCGCCGCCCATGCAGGGCGCGTGGGTGGGGCCGCAGGCGCTTTGGCATCCCTGCTGCACGATCCGCAAACCGCAGGCGGATTGCTGGCCGCAGTGCCGATGGATCGGGCGCAAGACTTGCTGGCCAAACTGCGCGCTGGCGGCGATGAGGCTGCCATCATCGGGTGCATCACGGCAGGGGCCGCTCGCATCACACTTGTGTAAGCGCCGCCACCGCCGCCGCAATTTGCCCCGCCAGCGCGTCCAACCCCGCGCCGTCCAACCTCTCGGCCCGCAAAACCTGCGTGCCGTAATCCTGCCGCGCGCGGTGCTTGGCATAGCGCGGGTCGTAATGCGCCTGCATCAACCCCGTCGCCAATTCCAAATACTGCCCCGCCGCCGCCTGCCCCTGCCACAGCGCTATCTGATCCACAGGATGCGCCGCGCGCAACATGTCGATAATGCCCATCAGGCGGGCGGGGTCGGCGATCATATCAGGATAGGCCGCAATCAAATGCGCCGCGCGCGCAGGGGCGGGCGATTCGATGAATAAACGCGGTGCGGCCTGCATCGCCTTCCAAATGCTCGCGGGCAGGCGGCAATTGCCAATCTTTGAACTTTCGGCCTCAATCACCACAGGCCGCAGCGGGTCCAGGCCCGCAATGGCATAGGCCAGCGCGGTTTCAAACGCCTTTTGGGCAGGCTGCGGCCCCACCGCGCCAAACAGCGACCCGCGATGCCGCGCCAAGCCTTCCAAATCCAACACCTGCACACCGCGCGCAGCCAGCAGCGGCAACAGCGCGGTCTTGCCCGCGCCTGTGTTTCCATCCAGCACCACCACGCGCATTGGAAAGGGCATCTCGTACAGCGCGTCCACAACGCGGCCGCGCCACGCCTTATACCCGCCTGCAACTGTATCCACCCGCCAGCCGATCTGCCCCAAGATCATCGCAAACGATCCCGACCTTTGCCCGCCGCGCCAACAATAGACCAAGGGCTTCCATCCCCCCAGCATTCCTGCCAGCGGCCCCTGCAAATGACGCGCCGCATTGGCCGCAACCAGCGCCGCGCCCAATTTGCGCGCATCAAAAGGGCTGACTTGTTTGTACATCGTGCCCACGCGGGCGCGTTCCTCGTCCGACAGAACAGGCAGGTTGATCGCGCTGGGAATATGATCTTCCGCATATTCGGCAGGCGCGCGCACATCAATCAGGGTGTCAAACCCCGCATGGGGCAAATCAAAAAATTGTGCTGGGACAAAAGCCATTCCGCCTGCATAGCAACCCACCCGCCGCGCGCAATCACTTACAAGCATTTATCTGCCACCAAAGCACAAAATATTGTGACTATTCCACCCGCGCCCTTGACCTTTGCCGCGCGATTCCCCTTTGGTAGTCATGATATCTCAAATTAAGGTTCAAACCGTGTTCCTAACTGCCCCCCGCCTGTTTGGCATTCTTGCCCTGACCGTTTTGGCCGCTTGCGGTGGCGGCACGCCCACAACCGAAGATGCACCGACTGGGCCTGTTGCGGGTTATGGCGGCATGGAGGACGGCGGTTTTTATATTGAACCCGTTGACCCAGCCCTATTGACCCCAGCCCAGCGCCGCACCGAAGTTGACTTTGCGGGCGACGAACCTGTCGGCAGCATTGTGGTCGATATTTATGCGCGCAAACTGTATCACGTTCAGGAAGGCGGGCGCGCCATGCGCTATGCCATCGCGGTGGGCCGTGAAGGGTTGTCCTTTACGGGCACGGGCGTGATTGGACGCAAAGCGGAATGGCCATCGTGGCAGCCCACTGCCAACATGCTGCGCACGCGCCCCGACCTTTATGCACAATACGCAAACGGGCGCCCAGGCGGGGCTGATAACCCTCTCGGTTCGCGCGCGCTGTATTTGTATCGCGGCGGACGCGATACCTATTTCCGAATTCACGGCACGATCCAAAACGAAAGCATCGGGCGCGCGACCTCTGCGGGCTGTATTCGTCTGTTCAACCAAGATGTGATCCATCTGTATGAACAAATCGAACCTGGCACCCAGGTCAAAGTGCGCACCTTGGCCGAGAGCATCAAGGCCGAAGGCCCCTTTATGGATGATGTCGCGGGCTTTGCAGTGCCCAACACCGCCGAAAACGCCGAAGCCGTGGCCATGGCCGCAGCAGACAAGGCCAAGGCCGAGGCGCAGGCCGCCGAAGATCTGGCCAAAGCCGCCGAAAAAGCCGCCAAAGAACGCGAACGCGCCGATCGCAAGCGCCTGCGCGAATGTAAGGCCCAGAACATTGACGAAGCTCTATGCCCACCCCTGCCCGAACCCGAGGTGATCGAGGAAGAAGAATTTACTTTTACCCCCGCGATTACCGAATTGGGCCAAAATTCTGGCGATGAAAGCCGCTAACAGTGTTAGGCTTCCCCTACAAAAT
>CAXNJD010000061.1:0-6605 GCA_964202545.1 Cypionkella sp. | reverse complement strand
CTGGGCAGCATAAAAATGTGATTGCGGCGGCAAAATCGGCGGGCGTGGGGCGGATCATTTACACCTCGATCTTGAAAGGCGCGGCCAGCCCGATGGTGTTGGCGCAAGACCATATCGAAACCGAGGCGGCGCTGGCGCAATCGGGCCTGACCACCACGATTTTGCGCAACGGTTGGTATACCGAAAATTACACAGGCTCGCTGGGGACTTCGGTTGCGGCGGGGGCGATGATTGGCGCATCGGGCAATGGCAAAATCGCGTCGGCTGCCCGCGCCGATTATGCAGAGGCGATTGCCGTTGCTGCGCTGGATGCATCGCACGCGGGCAAGGTTTATGAGTTGGCGGGCGACACTGGCCATACGATGGCCGAGTTCGCCGCCGAAGTCAGCAAAGTGGTTGGAAAGCCCCTTCCGTACAATGACTTGCCACAAGAGGCCTACCGCGACATCTTGATCAGCTTTGGCCTGCCTGAAGGCTTTGCCTTTGTGCTGGCAGACAGTGATGCCAAAGCCAAGGATGGCGCGCTGTTTGATGACAGCCGCACCCTGTCGCGTCTGATTGGGCGGCCAACCACGCCCATCTCGGGGCCAATTGGCGATGCTTTGAAGAGCTAAGATAATGACATGACAGGGGGGCAGGGCGCAAACCCTGCCCCAATCGTTTAACGGTTCGATGCCTTTAGCGGCTTACGGGCCCGCCTGCGGCTGTCCAGTCACCAAAGCCGCCAATATTCATGGCGTCATACCCCATGCGGCCCAGTGTTGCGGCGGCCATGCCTGCGCGTCCGCCTGCGGCGCAGTATATCGCTATTGGCTTTCCTTGGGCGATGCGCGCGTCGTAGTCTGGGCCTTTGGGATCGGCTTTCATCGCCAGCGTGGCCAGCGGGATGTGAAGCGCACCCTTTGCTTGGCCAGATGCCTGCACTTCGTTTGCCTCGCGCACGTCGATCACAGTTACTTCGCTGCTTGCAGCAGCTTTGATCACGTCTTGAATAGAATGATAGGCCATGGGACACCTTTGGGAGTTTGAGGGTTTATATATTCTATAGTTAGAATATGTATTGACCCAAAACAAGTGCCGGCGCGGCGAAGGCGCAAATTTATCGCGAAACAGGGCCGCCTGCCGCCGCCCAAACGTAAAACCCGCCAATATCCATAGCCTGATAGCCAAACCCATTGAGCAGTTGCACGGCAATGCGCGCCCGTCTGCCTGCAGCACTATAGACGGCAACCGGCCTACCTGGCACCAGCCTTCGGTCGTGCTGGGGGCTGGACGGATCGGCCTTGGCCACCAAATCATTCAGCGGAATATGTAATGCGCCCGACGCATAGCCAGAGCTGTGCAATTCTTCTGCATCGCGCAAATCAATGATTGTCATTGCACCAATTTCCGCAGCGGTGATGATTTCGGCGGTCTTCATCTTGTACTCAATGCCCCTCATGACGTTCACACATGGCATCCTAAACCCTTGCAAAGATTCGCCAAAGGGCAATCTAATTAAAAGGCAAACGTTCACGTATCGTTCACTTTTGCCATTGGCCTGCCGCGCAAATCGGCCTATCTTAGCTGCGGTAGCGAGGTGGATCATGGCAGAGCAGAAATTTATCGAAGTGCGCGGCGCGCGCGAGCATAATCTAAAATCGGTCGATGTGGATATTCCGCGAGATCAGTTGGTTGTGATTACAGGCCTTTCGGGCAGCGGAAAATCCAGCCTTGCGTTTGATACAATCTATGCCGAGGGCCAGCGGCGCTATGTTGAAAGCCTGTCGGCCTATGCCCGCCAATTCCTTGATATGATAGGAAAACCAGATGTCGATCACATCAGCGGGCTTTCCCCTGCCATCTCAATCGAACAAAAGACAACCAGCAAAAACCCGCGCTCAACAGTGGGCACAGTGACCGAAATTTACGACTATCTGCGCCTGCTGTTCGCCCGCGCGGGAACGCCATACTCGCCCGCCACGGGTCTGCCGATTACGGCGATGCAGGTGCAAGATATGGTCGATGCAGTCATGGCAATGCCCGAAGGCACGCGCGCTTATCTGATGGCCCCTATTATCCGCGACCGAAAGGGCGAGTATAAAAAAGAATTTCTAGACCTACGCAAACAGGGGTTTCAGCGCGTAAAGGTGAACGGCGCCTTTCATGAATTGGAAGAACCCCCAACGCTGGACAAAAAGTTTCGCCATAACATCGACGTGGTTGTAGATAGGATTGTTGTGCGCGAAGGGCTGGAGACGCGCCTTGCTGACAGTTTCCGCACGGCGCTGAACCTTGCCGATGGCATTGCCGTGGTGGAACTGGCCGTGGACGAAGGCCAAGATGCACCGCGCACAACCTATTCGGAAAAATTTGCTTGCCCGGTGTCGGGGTTTACCATTGCCGAAATTGAACCGCGTCTGTTTTCGTTCAACGCGCCCTATGGGGCCTGCCCTGTGTGTGATGGTCTGGGGATGGAGCTGTTTTTTGACGAACGTCTGGTCGTGCCTGACCAAAACCTAACCTTGCTGGGCGGGGCAATAGCGCCTTGGGCAAAATCGAAAAGCCCCTATTTCACCCAAACCATTGACGCAATTTCCAAGCATTACAGCTTTGATAAAAAAGCGAAATGGAAAGATCTGCCCGAGGCAGTGAAACAGGTTTTCTTGCGCGGATCGGGTGAGCAGGAAATTCAGTTCCGATATGACGAGGGTGGGCGGGTTTACCAAGTATCACGCGTGTTTGAAGGCGTTATTCCCAATATGGAACGCCGATATCGCGAAACGGACAGCACGTGGTCGCGCGAGGATATGGAGCGGTTTCAGAATAATCGCCCCTGCGGAGCATGTGGCGGGTATCGTTTGAAACCCGAGGCGCTGGCTGTGAAAATCGGCGGGCTGCATGTGGGCCAAGTGGTAAAGATGTCAATCACCGAAGCGTTCGATTGGGTTCAGGCGGTTCCGCAACATTTGGGCGCGCAGAAGAACGAGATTGCCAAGGCGATCTTGAAGGAAATCCGCGAGCGTTTGGGTTTTTTGATAAACGTCGGTCTGAACTATCTGACACTGTCACGCGCAGCGGGCACGCGTTCGGGCGGCGAATCGCAGCGTATTCGGCTTGCCAGCCAAATCGGGTCTGGCCTGTCGGGGGTTTTGTATGTGCTGGACGAGCCATCTATCGGGCTGCATCAGCGCGACAATGACCGCCTGCTGACCACACTGAAAAACCTGCGCGATGCGGGAAACACTGTGCTGGTTGTGGAACATGACGAAGACGCCATTCGCACCGCCGATTATGTGTTTGATATGGGGCCAGGGGCGGGTGTGCATGGGGGCCGTGTGATTTCCCACGGAACCCCTGCGCAGGTGGCGGCCGACCCCAATTCCATCACGGGGGCCTATCTTTCGGGCAAACGCGAAATTGCCGTGCCAAAGGTGCGGCGCAAGGGGAATGGCAAAAAGCTGACTGTTGTGGGCGCCACTGGTAACAATCTGAAGAACGTCACTGCCGAGTTTCCGCTGGGCAAGTTTGTTTGCGTGACGGGCGTGTCGGGCGGGGGCAAATCGACGCTGACCATTGAAACCTTATTCAAAACTGCCGCTATGCGCCTGAACGGCGCGCACGAAACGCCGAGCCCTTGCGAGACGATCAAGGGCTTTGAACATTTGGATAAGGTCATCGACATTGACCAGCGCGCCATTGGCCGCACGCCGCGCTCCAACCCCGCGACCTATACGGGGGCCTTTACCCCCATCCGCGATTGGTTTGCGGGCCTGCCCGAATCCAAGGCGCGCGGGTATCAGCCGGGGCGGTTTTCGTTCAACGTTAAGGGCGGCCGCTGCGAGGCCTGTCAGGGCGACGGCGTTTTGAAAATTGAGATGAACTTTCTGCCTGATGTCTCTGTGACCTGCGAGACGTGCAAAGGCGCACGTTACAACCGCGAAACTTTGGAAGTAAAATTCAAGAATAAATCTATCGCCGATGTGCTGGATATGACCTGCGAAGACGCACAGGAATTCTTCACCGCAGTTCCAGCGATCCGCGAAAAGATGGTTGCGCTGTGCCAAGTGGGCTTGGGCTATATCAAGGTGGGCCAGCAAGCGACAACCCTATCGGGGGGCGAGGCGCAGCGCGTGAAACTGTCAAAGGAACTGTCGCGCCGCGCCACGGGCCGCACGCTATATATCTTGGACGAACCCACCACGGGCCTACATTTCGAAGATGTGCGCAAGCTGCTGGAAGTGCTGCACGAATTGGTCGATCAGGGAAACACAGTTGTAGTGATTGAGCATAACCTAGACGTTGTCAAAACCGCCGATTGGGTGATTGATATTGGCCCCGAAGGTGGTGATGGCGGCGGTGTGATTGTGGCAACAGGTACGCCTGAAACTATCGCAGCCCACGCCAGCAGTCATACGGGTAAGTATCTGAAAGACCTTCTGAAACCCAAGCGTTAATGCGCTCCGCGCGGGGAATATTTGGGCCAATATGAAAGGGGCGGGGGCATTTTCCCGCCCATTCACATTAGGATTTCATCGGGCAGGTCGACAGGCCGACAATCGAATAGAGCGGACACGAACTCATCAGCCCTGTCAGCAGCGGCACAATTCCGATCAGTTTGGCATAATGCCACGCGCCTGTGCCTTGATCCATAAAGAACCAAATAAGTAGACCAGCGCCAACGACGATACGCAGGACGCGGTCAATGGTGCCCACATTTGTTTTGAACATGACTTTCCCCTTTTCCAGCCCCGCTTTTGTGCGGGATACCCAGCTTATATCTTAATTTGTGAATGTTAAATTGATGTGGATCAAGTGAAAAGCCCCGCGCAGGAGATGCACGGGGCTAAATTGTCATCACAAAGCCGCGAGGCTATCAATCCATCTGCTTAAAGTTCAGGCTTGCGCCCTCTTTGATGCCCGAAGGCCAACGCGAGGTGATGGTTTTGGTGCGCGTGTAAAAGCGGAATGCATCTGGCCCGTGTTGGTTGAGATCCCCAAACGAGGATTTCTTCCACCCGCCAAAGGTGTGATAAGCCAAAGGCACGGGAATGGGCACATTGATACCGATCATACCAACGTTGATGCGGTTGGCAAAATCGCGCGCGGTGTCGCCGTCGCGGGTGAAAATCGCCGTGCCATTGCCGTATTCGTGATCCATGGCCATGCCGATAGCTTCTTCATAGGTTTTGGCGCGCACCATCGACAGCACTGGGCCGAAGATTTCTTTGCGATAAATCTCCATATCGGTGGTCACATGGTCAAACAGGTGGGGGCCAACAAAGAACCCATCCTCATAGCCTTGCAGTTTAAACCCGCGCCCATCGACAACCAGTTTCGCGCCAGCGGCCACACCAGATTCAACCAAGCGCAGGATATTAGCCTTGGCAGCGCCAGTCACGACAGGCCCGTAATCTACATCATTGCCCCCCGTGGAGGGGCCGACCTTTAACTTTTCGATACGCGGGATCAGGCGCTTGACCAGCTCATCTGCGGTTTTTTCCCCAACGGGAACAGCAACAGAAATGGCCATACACCGCTCGCCCGCCGCGCCGTAACCTGCACCGACCAGAGCATCGGCGGCCTGATCCAGATCGGCGTCAGGCATGATGATCATATGATTTTTTGCGCCGCCAAAGCATTGCACGCGCTTGCCGTTCGAACAGCCACGCCCGTAAATGTATTCAGCAATCGGGGTGGAACCTACAAAGCCAATGCCAGCGATAATCTCGTTATCGAGGATTGCATCAACCGATTCTTTGTCGCCGTTGACCACTTGTAACACGCCATCAGGCAGGCCCGCCTCTTGCATAAGCTGTGCCAGCATCAAGGGCACGGATGGCGCGCGTTCGGAAGGTTTTAGGATGAATGCGTTACCGCAGGCCAGCGCTGGCCCCATTTTCCACATCGGGATCATGGCAGGGAAGTTGAAGGGAGTAATCCCAGCCGCCACGCCAATGGGTTGACGCATGGAATACATATCAAGACCGGGGCCCGCGCTGTCGGTGAATTCGCCCTTGAGCATTTGCGGCGCGCCGATGCAATATTCAATCACTTCCAGCCCGCGCTGAATATCGCCCTTGGCATCGGGGATGGTCTTGCCATGTTCGCGCGACAGCGCCTCGGCCAGCTTGTCCATATCGCGGTTCAAAAGCTGCACCATTGCCATCATCACGCGCGCGCGGCGCTGGGGGTTGGTTGCGCCCCATTTGATTTGTGCCTGTGCCGCATCTGCGGTGGCGGCGTCCAATTCCGCCTTGCTGGCCAGTGCCACACGCGCCTGCACCTCGCCTGTGGCGGGGTTGAACACATCGGCAAAGCGGCCCGACGTGCCCGAAACCATTTTTCCGTTAATCCAATGACCGATTTCTTGCATGATATTCTCCCTATGGTTGGCCGAACACTAGCCTTGCGAATTTGCGCTGAAAAGGCGCAATATGCCAAAAGGATTTTGCGAATTTGCAAAGGCGGTAAGGGGTGGGCCAACGGAATGGACTGGGACGATCTGCGTATTTTTCTGGCTGTAGCGCGCAGCGATAGCCTGTCTGGCGCGGGGCGGGTGTTGAAAATTGACCCCGCCACAGTTGGGCGGCGCATCGCGCGGCTAGAGGATGGGATGGGCGCGC
>CAXNJD010000060.1:0-6612 GCA_964202545.1 Cypionkella sp. | reverse complement strand
ATGTTGTCGCCTCGACCCGCCTTTATGGTGGCACGATTCAGCAGTTTTCCAACACCATTCGCAAATTCGGCTGGTCGGCCAAGTGTGTTGATTTTGATGACCCAAAGGCGATTGAAGCGGCGATTGACGACGATACACGGGCGATTTTCTGCGAAACCATCTGTAATCCCGGCGGGGCGATTTCGGATTTGGATGCAATTGCCCGCGTGGCCGATATGGCGGGCCTGCCGCTGATTGTCGATAACACCACCGCCACGCCCTTCCTGTGCCGCCCTATCGAACACGGGGCAACCTTGGTTGTGCATTCGGCCACGAAATACCTAACGGGCAACGGCACCGTCACGGGCGGGGTTGTGGTGGATAGCGGCAAGTTTAACTGGTCAGCATCAGACAAATTCCCCAGCCTATCGCAGCCCGAACCTGCCTATCATGGGCTGGTGTTTCACCCAACTTTGGGCGGCATGGCCTTTACTTTTCATTCTATCGCCATTGGCCTGCGCGATTTGGGCATGACGATGAACCCTCAAGGCGCGCATTATACGCTGATGGGTATTGAAACCCTGTCCCTGCGGATGCAGCGCCATGTGGAAAACGCGCAGATGGTGGCTGAATGGCTGGAAAAAGATGCGCGCGTAGAAAAGGTCGGCTATGCTGGTCTTGCCTCGAACCCTTATCACGCGCTGGCGCGCAAGATCACACCCAAAGGGGCTGGCGCGCTGTTTACAGTGGCGGTTAAGGGCGGCTATGAGGCCTGCGTGAAACTGGTGGATAACGTCAAACTGTTTAGTCATGTCGCCAACCTTGGCGATACGCGCAGCTTGATAATTCACCCTGCCTCGACCACGCACCGCCAGCTATCGGAAGATGCGCAAGTGGCCGCAGGGGCCGCGCCAAATGTTATTCGTCTGTCGATTGGCATCGAAGATGTGCGCGATATCATTGCTGATCTGGATCAGGCGCTGACGGCGGCCACCGAGTAGCATAATGGGGGCGGTATGCGCCGCCCCCACCCTTTTTTACTGGACGATTTCAAAAACTACAGTGACCTGCGCCGAAATGCCAATCTCGCCGCCCGCGATAGGAACGGATGCTTCGTCCATCGCGGCCTTTAGCATTGGCATGGGGCTGATATAGCCGCCGTTTTCGCTGATTGACACGATCTTACCCAGACTTGCCCCTGCGGCTGTGACCAGTTCTGTCGCTTTGGAGGTGGCATCCTTGATCGCCGATTGGCGCGCCTCGGACTGGGCGGGTTTTGGGTTCGACTGCTCAAAACTTAGCCCGTTCAGCGTGTTGGCCCCGTCTTTAACAGCCGCATCCACAACACCTCCCAAAATCGCCAAATCGCGCACACGCGCAGTTAACTGATTGCTGGCGGTATAGCCGCGAATTTCGGGTGTTTGCATTGTGCCATCCTGCACCCAGTTGGGCTGAAGCTGCAGATTTGATGTCTGCAAATCGCGCGGCGATATGCCCGCTGCCGCCAGCCGATCGAGCACGGCCTGCATAGCCGTATTATTTTGCGTCATAGCCTCGGCCGCCGTATCTGCCAGCGTGGTCACCCCCAAAGATACGCTCGCCATATCAGGGGCGGCCGATACCATACCTTCGCCAGTCACGGTGATCATCCCCGCGCCTTCGGCCATAACAGGGCCGCTGGCTGCCGCGATCCCCATAACAAGAGCCGCCACTGTCAAAATTTTACGCATTTTATCTCCCAAAACTCAGCAACTCTAAAGTGCAATGCCCAATTGTTAGCTTTGTTTCTAGGGTTTTGCTTGCCCTTTTTGTGCATTTAGGCGAAAAGCTGCTATAAACAAAAAAAACAGACGCGCGGGCGTTTATCGCTGGGCGCGAATTGTGTTAGGCAGGCGCGATGAAACCAGATTTTGCCCTAGATTTTCGCGATAATCAGATTGCGCTTTTGCATCGGCAAGAGACTGGCTGGGCCATTATCGGCCGCGTTGCGATGGACGACCCTGATCTGGACGCAGCCATGGCCTATTTGCGCGCAACCGCGCTGGGCCTTTCACCGCGCGGCGTTGCTGCCAAACTGATTTTACCCAACGAGGCTATACTTTATACTGAGCTTTCGAACTTGCCCTATAGCCACGATCAACGCGCCGCAGCGATTAAGCAAGGGCTGGTTGGCCGTACCCCCTATGGCGTGGACGATTTGGTGTATGATTGGACAGATGCGGGCTCATCTGCACATGTCGCGGTCATTGCCCGCGAAACCTTGGAAGAGGCCGAGGGATTTGCCAGCCAGCACCGATTTAATCCCATTTCATTTGCCGCCCTGCCCAACCAAAGCGGTTATGATGGCGAAGTTTGGTTCGGTGCGACCCAGCTGTCTGAAACCTTGCTGGCGCAGGGCGAAGTCATTGAACGCGATGATGTGACCCTTTTGGCCATGGACGCGGATGTTGCGCCTACGGCAGAACTGGCGGCCAGTGATTTTGAGATGGGCGCGGCGCTGGATGCAGACCAGTTGGACGAGCCCTTTGTACAGACAGAGGCTGATCAATCAACCAGTGGCGCGCGCGATCGACAGACAGACCAATCGCCAACGCCGCAGCAAGACAACCGCGAAGTTTTGCAAGATTTCATGCCAGTTGACCCCGTTGCGCAAACGGATCTGGCGGATGTCGCATCGCCTGAACCGGATCAAGCACCATCACTGGGTATGGAACCCAAGGTCGGGCAATTGCGCGAACCTGACAATGGGACACAGCCAGAAGCGGTGCACCCAACCAATAGGGATGTTCAGCAAACGCCGCCCGCCAGTTTCGAAGCGGCTTTTGCAGAAACACCAGAGCCATCAGGCATTGCGGAATTAACCGATGTGGAAGAAGCCCCGATGGCGGTGGATGTTCCCCTGATAGACGAACTGCCTGCGCCCGATAAGTTTGGCGAAAAACCGCAAACCCGCGCTGAAAAAATGCTGGCCGCATTTGCCGCCCGCCGCGACGCCGCGCTTTCGAAAGCCGAGGCCGAAGCCAATGCGCGGCGTGTTGAACCCGTGCTGCGCGCAGCCAAGGCAGACGATCTGCAAACTAGCGTGCCGCTGGATGGATCATCGCCACAGTCCGCAGCAGATTTGGCCGCGCCTTCTCTGCTTGGCGCGGACATGTGGGCGCCAAAAAGTTCAGCAGACGTTGCCGAACCTGCCGATCAAGCCCCGCCGCAAACATCGCTCGCAACTAGCCTTCCAAAACTGGGCGTGCCCGTGGCAAAGATAGGCCGCGCGCCCGAAGTGACCTCGGCATCAGGCCTAAAACCTGCCATCGTCAAACACGTGCCTGCCAAGCAGCAGCCGCAAAAGCTACAAGATTTAAAATCTATGCCACAGACGAAAGCACGCCCTCGCCTTGGCATGGGGCTGGGCTGGATATTGACGATCGTTTTGCTCTTGGCGCTCGTGACGGCAGGCGCGTTGTCTGAGTTGTTGCTGACATCTTACAACGCGCTTTACGGCAAAGACAGCGAAGTTGTGTCTGTCGAACCTGCGCAAGAACTAGAACTGGCCGAGCAAGCGCAAATCGCGGGGCCCGCAACCCTTGCTGCCCCTAGCGCGCCAGTTACAAACCTGCCAGCAGCAGGTGCTGTAGCCGAGATTGCAGCCGCTCCAAATCCAGCGCCTATTGCGCCTGCCGTTATTGCGCTAGCCCAAACGATGCCACCTGGCCAAGCCCCAGATTTGTCGCTGCCAGCGCCTAATGTTTCGGCTTCCGCGCCGCGCGCGCCCCCAAGTCCCATAGCTGACGCAACTACTGTGGGCGAAACTCCCGCGCTTGCCGCAGCCGATGCCGCTCTTGCACCAGCCGATGCCGCGCTTGCCACAGCCGATCCCGCCCGTCCCGCGCCATTGCCGCGCCCACCCGAAGTGACGCGCACGTCCAGCGCCACGGCGTCAGTACCAGTGCTTGCTGGCAAACCAGCCCTTGTGCCTGGCCCGCGCCCCGATTTGATCCTTGCTGCTGCTGCCGTTGCGCGCCCTGCCACAGCCCAAACCGCGCCTGTTGTTTCCGCCCTGCCTACCGCTGATCCGGCTTTGGCTGGGGCAAAGCCATTGCCCCGCCCTGCCAGTGTTGTGGCTGCCGCCGAAGCGGCTGCGCCTGCCCCAGCCCTTGGCCCGCCACCCGGTGCAGACCCCGCCTTAGCAGACGCCCGCCCCACCAAGCGTCCAGATAATATCCTTTCCGCTGGGCGTGCCGCGCGCCTTGCCTCTGCCTCTGCCTCAATTGTTGCGGGCGCCGAAGCCGCAATTGCTGAAGCCGCTCTTGCCCCAGCGCCTTTGGCGGATGATTTCAACCGAAGCCCCTTGGCCGTTACTGTTAGCCGCATACCTGCGCCGCGCCCAGCAGGACTGAAATCGGCGTTTGATCAGGCTGTAGCCGCGGCGGCGGCATCAGACCCCGTACCCGAAGCAAACCCGCCTGCCGAAGAGGTTGCCAGCAACGCAGCCCCCGTCGATGAAAGCGCCGAACAGGACGTAGGCCTAGATGGCGGAGCAGCAGAACGCAGCGTTGTTGCCAAGCAAGCAACGCAGCGCAATATGCTTAATCTTCAAAACACCAATCTTGTTGGAATTTTTGGCAGTCAAGCGAACCGTTATGCGCTGATCCGCCAACCTAGTGGCAGTTTCAAAAGGCTGAAAGTCGGCGATCGGTTTGACGGGGGGCGCATTGCCGCAATCACCGAAAGCGAAGTGCGCTATGAAAAGGGCGGCGACTTGCTGGCCCTGCGCATGCCAAAAACCTAAATTTTGGGGCAGTTAAGCCACAGCGCTACTTGAAGCTGCGCCCTGCGCCTGCCACGATAGTACTATCTTCAAAGGAGAATTGATGGAAAGCCTGCTTCTGCAAGCCTCGATTTATTTGGGCGCCGCTGTTTTGGTGGTGCCTTTGGCTGTGCGCTATGGCTTAGGCTCGGTTCTGGGTTATATCGCAGCG
The DNA here is from genome assembly GCA_964202545.1 of Cypionkella sp. Lineage (GTDB taxonomy): Bacteria > Pseudomonadota > Alphaproteobacteria > Rhodobacterales > Rhodobacteraceae > Cypionkella. The sequence continues at coordinate 1,657 of CAXNJD010000060.1, read as the reverse complement.
GGCATTCTGATGGCCCCTGTTTTGCGGCAAATCGGGGCAGATGCAACCGATGTGCAGCATATCGCCGAGTTTGGCGTTGTGCTGATGCTGTTCCTGATCGGGCTAGAATTAGAGCCGAAAACCCTTTGGGCCATGCGCGGCAAGCTTATTGGGATGGGTGGCGCGCAGGTTTTGGGCACGGCGCTGCTCGTGGCTTATGCCCTATGGGCCATTGGAGTGATCTGGCCATCTGCGGTGGCGCTGGGGCTGCTTATGTCGCTTTCATCAACCGCGATTGTGTTGCAAAGCCTTTCGGAAAAGAACCTCATGCGCACAGCGGGCGGGCGGTCTGCCTTTGCCGTGCTGCTGACACAAGACATAGCCCTGATCCCAATTTTGGCGCTGGTGCCGCTGATGGCCCTGCCTGCAATTCAGGGGCCGACCGCCTTGCAATTTGGCATCACCAACCCCGTTGATGCGCTGGCCGAAGCCGAGCATAGCGCGGGCGCAGCGGAATTGATCAGTCTTGTGCAATCGCTGCCCGATTGGGCGGCGGCGGGACTAACATTGGCAATTGTTGTCGGCATTGTGCTGGCAGGGCATTACCTGTCGCGCCCGATTTTCCGTTATGTCCACGCCGCCAGACTGCCCGAAATGTCGACCTTTATATCGCTATTGATGGTGCTGGGCATTGCGTTTTTGATGATGTTGGTGGGCCTGTCCCCTGCACTTGGCACTTTTGTGGCGGGGGTGGTTTTGGCCAACTCGGAATTCCGCCACCAGCTAGAGGCTGATTTGCGCCCGTTTAAAGGCCTGCTGCTGGGGCTATTCTTTATGACTGTCGGGGTCGGAATTAACTTTGATATCCTGCTGCGCGCGCCCTTTACAGTCATGGGGCTGACGATGGGCCTGATGGCGATTAAGGCCACAGTACTGCTGGCCATTGCCTTTGCCTTTCGCTTGCGCGGTCAGGATCGTTGGCTGTTTTCACTGTCTTTGGCACAGGGCGGCGAGTTCGGCTTTGTGATCATCGCTTTTGCCCGCAGCGAAGGCGCGCTGTCGCTGGCCAATGGGCAAATGGCGCTGCTCGTCATTAGCCTGTCGATGCTGCTGACACCGCTTTTGTTTATTGCCTATGATCGTGCGGCGCGCAGTCTGCGCGCACAGCGGCCCAAACACAAACCCGATGATATTACCGAACAAGGCGCGGTAATTGTGGCAGGCATTGGCCGCTTTGGCCAAGTGGTCAATCGTTTGGTGCGCGGATCGGGCCTGACCACGGTGGTTTTAGACAATGACATGGCCACGATAGAAGCCATGCGCAATTTCGGGATTAAAGGGTTCTTTGGCGATCCATCGCGACCCGAACTGCTAGAGGCAGCTGGTCTTGCCACGGCGCAGGTTATGGTGGTGGCCGTAGATAACCGCGATGTCGCGCTAAGCATTGTGCGCTTTGTACGCTCTCGTCGCAGCGATATTCACATCGTCGCCCGCGCCCGCGACCGCGTACACGTGTACGAATTGTTTCAGGCGGGCGCAAATGACATTGTGCGCGAAACGTTCGACAGTTCGGTGCGCGCAGGGCGTTATGTGCTGGAAAATATGGGATTTTCGGAATACGAGGCCGCCAAGGCCAGCCAAACCTTTGCCCGCGTTGACCGCGCCGCGATGCGCGATC
>CAXNJD010000059.1:0-6616 GCA_964202545.1 Cypionkella sp. | reverse complement strand
TCGGCCAAGGTCAAGCAGGCATCAGGCACCTGCCCCAATTCGCCGAGCGCTTTACCCAGCTTTAACAAAGACTCTGGGGCAAATTCGCCCGCTTCATCGGCGGTAAAAGCATCCAAATAGGCGCGCGCTGACCCTGCCGCATCGCCCGTCTGCCCCAAAGCTTCGCCGCGCTTATAATGGGCGTCTTGCGTCAGAGGGCTGCCAGGATAGGTCTGCACAAAGCTTGCAAAGCCCGCCGCAGCGCCTGCAAAATCGCCCGCGTCCATCAACGCCGTGGCGCGGTCATAATCGCGCTTTTCTCCCACGGCCAGTTCTACGCCCGCGCCCGCATCGGCGGGCAGGGTATCGCCGCTACCGACTACGCCCGCCGCAGCATCGGTCACTGGATCGCCGCCCAGCAATGGGGTTGTTGGCAAGGCAGCGGGATCGCAGCCTGTCGTCGCCTCGCACAGACGATACTCCAAATCACCCAGACGGTTGGTGCCATCGGTGATCACTTTGTTCACCTTAATCTCAACCGCTTCGGACTGCGCGGTCAGGCGGGCAATCGCCGCCTCGATCGCGTCCAGCCGCTGCAAGGCATCGCCCCCTGCGACGCCCGTTGACGCGGCGCCGCTCGCCACCAATTCACCCTTCAGCGCCGTGAATTCCGCCATCAGCAGCGACAAATCCACCTGAATATCAGCCAGCGTTTGGGCATTATCCTGCGCCAACGCGGGCGGCGCATTCAGCGCCGCCGCAAGGGCCAATGCAAACGCCAGCCGCCGCATGGATTACACCCCGCCGCCCAGTTGCAGCACCGTCACGGCGCGGCGGTTCTGGGCATAGCACGCCTCGTCCGAGCACACCTCAAGCGGGCGCTCTTTGCCATAAGAAATCGTGCGCATACGCGGCGCGGCCACGCCTTGGCTGATTAGGAAATCTTGTACCGCTGCCGCGCGCTTTGCCCCCAGCGAAAGGTTATACTCGCGAGTGCCCTGCTCGTCGGCATGGCCTTCAATGATCACGGCATAGGTCGGGTTGGCGTTCAGCCACTGCGCTTGGCCCATCAAAATGCTGCGCCCTGCATCCGACAGGGTAGAAGTGTCAACCAAGAACAGAACGCGGTCGCCAATGCTTTGGTTGAAATAGGCCGCCGAACTTGGGTCAGACGCATTGCCCAAACCAGCGCCAGCACCCGCGCCGAGCGCGCCATTTGCCCCCGCGCCATAGCGATCTGGGTTTTTACAGGCCGCAAGCCCGATGGCCGCGACCAAAATTAGCAATTTTGTTGTGATATTCATTTCAGGTTTTCCTGTGTTATCAGCTCGATTTCGCGCGTTATAGCAGCTTTGCACGGGCTTGGGAATCGCCTGTGTAAGTTTTCACAAAACCGTTAGATCACGGCAGCAAGGGCGACCATGACGGGTCTGACGCTGGCCCTTCTGTTGGCACAGGCCGCAGCGACAGCCCCGCCACATCTACGGCAAACAACTGCGCCTGCCCCTCGGCCCCTGCACTTTCGCGCGTGAACATCAAAACGCGGCCATTGGGGGCCCATGTTGGCCCTTCGTCAAGGAAGGAAGATGTCAGCAGGCGTTCCTCCGTGCCATCGGTCAGCATCACGCCAATGTGGAAACGCCCTTGGTTCTGCTTGGTAAAGGCAATCATATCGCCGCGCGGACTCCACACAGGGGTGCCATAACGGCCCTGCCCGTTGGAAATGCGCACGCCCTCGCCGCCGCTGGCGGGCATGACGTAAATCTGTTGAGTGCCCGTGCGGTCAGATTCAAACACAATCTGGCTGCCATCGGGCGAAAAGGATGGCGCGGTTTCAATCGAGGGGGAATTGGTCAGCTGGCTAAGCTGCCCTGAATTGAGATCTAGAGTATAAATATCCGAATTGCCACCGCGTTCTAGGGCAAAGGCCACGCGCTGCCCATCAGGGGAAAAGCGCGGCGCAAAGGTCATCGTGCCCTCTTGCTGGCCCAAGCTGCGCGTTTGCAGCGTGGCGACATCCATCACATAAATCTGCGGAAAGCCCGATTGATAGCTGGTGAACAAAATGCGGCTGCCATCGGGCGAGAAACGCGGGGCCAGCACGATGGAACTGCTATCGGTCAAATACTGCACATTCGCGCCGTCCTGATCCATAACGGCCAAACGCTTAAGGCGTTCATTTTTAGGGCCAGATTCGGCCACAAACACCACGCGGCTGTCAAAATACGGCCCCTCGCCCGTGATCCGGCTATACACCGCGTCCGATACCTTATGCGCCATGCGCCGCCAGCTTGCGGCAGGGGCGGCAAATTGCAGCCCGTCCCCCAGTTGCGCGCCCGAAAACACATCGAACACGCGGAATTTGACCACAATCTGATCGCCCTGCGCACTGGCCGCGCCCACAATCAACGCTTGGGCATTGATCGCCTGCCAATCGGCATAGGCGATGGGCGCATCAAAGCTGCCCACTTGGCTGATATACGCCTCTGCCCCAATTTCACGAAACAGCCCTGTGCCCACCAAATTCGCCGCCACCACGCGCGACAGGCTTGCCGCAATATCCCCCGCGCCGCCCTCGTCGATAAAGGTGGGGATCGCGACGGGCATGGGTTCAATCACCCCGTCCGTCAGGCGAATGGTCAGCTCCGCGCGCGCAGGGGCGGCGAGTGTTGCGACTGCCATCAGGGCAAAGGCAGCAAGGTGTGTCAGCTTGGTCATTTTATCCTCGTTTTGGCACGGGGTTTAAGTGGGCGGCGCGGCTCATCTTAACCGCATTCCATTGGGATCGAAAATCAGATTCAGCACATTCCACTGACCATATTTTTCGGGCGGCAAATCATAGCCATTTGCCCCCGCGCAGCGGTTGACCGCGCGGCGGCCTGCCTCAAAGGCGCGATCGGCTGCGGCGGCTGATCCGCCTTCAAAGCTGGTCATCTCAATCGAGGTGGGCTTGCCAGCCTCGCTCATTTCCACGCGCAAGGTGACGGTGGTGTTCATCGCCTCGGTCGATAGGGTCGACGTGACCCAGCAGCGGTTGATTGCAATGCGCAGACCCTCAACCTCGCCCCCGCTCATCGGTGGGCCTTCGGGAATATCGGCGCTAGCTCCCGCATCAGCGGCGGGTTCAGCCGCCGTATCTGCGGGCGCATCCGCAGTGGCCTCGGCCAGTGCCGCCGCAATCGCCTCGGCATCGGCATCGGCATCCGGCGGAGGGGTTTCTTGCGGTGTTTGCGCAGGCCGCGCAGGGCGCGATTTGGGGCGAATACTGGTGGTGGGGGCCAGTTGCGGCGCATCTTCTGGCGCGGGGTCAGCCTCGGTCACCACCACGGGGGCGGCCTCTTGCGGGGCCGCGGCGGGCTGATCGGGGGGCGGCACTTCGGCATCTGGGGGCACCTCATCCGACACTTCGGGCGCTGCCTGATCGGCCACATCGGGGGTGTCGGGCTGCTCGTCCACAGGGGTTGCAGCCACCCTATCCATTGGGCGCGGCGCAGGCGGGGTTTCCGATTGCGGCACAGGAATGGGCTGTTCCACCCCGGCAATTGGTGCCACGGGCGGGGGGGCCTCTTCGGGCTGCGCCTCGCTGGCCACGGGCAGGTCCTCAGGCAATGGCTCGGCGGGCTGTTCAGCAGGCTCAGGGCGCGCAGGCGGCGGGGTTGCCTCGGCCTCACTGGGCTTTGGCGCGCTGGCTTGCAAGGCTGCAAAATCGGCCTCGCTCATCAGCGAGACATTGGCCACTTCGGGCATGGAAGACGTATCAAACGGCCAAAGCACATCGCCCACGATCACCCAAGCGATCAGCGCTCCGTGGGCAATGGCAGATGCCTTTGTGCCCGTATCCATGTCGCGCCAAACGCCCACGGGTCAGTTTCCATCCGCCGAATTACCATCCATCGCGCTGCCGCCCGAATCCGTCACCAGCCCTATATTGTTAAACCCGCCCGCATTCAGCGCGCCCATCACAGCGGCCACGCGCGCATAATCCAAACTGCCATCAGCGCGCAAAAACACCTTATCGGAAGTCCGCTCGGCGGCAATCGCGGCAAGCTTAGGGATCAGTTCCGCCTCGGCGACTTCGGTTTCTTGGATGTAAACCCGCCCATCGGCCGCCAGCGAAATGGTCAGGGGCGGCTCTTGCTCGTCTGGCATAGCTTTGGCGGCGGTGTCAGGCAGTTCCAGCGGCACGCCCACTGTCAGCATGGGCGCTGCAACCATAAAGATAATCAGCAGCACCAACATCACATCCACAAACGGCGTGATGTTAATCTCCGACATAACAGCGCCACCGCCACGCCGTCCGCGCCCGCGCCGCCCCGCTTTGCCGCCCGATTTGATAACCCCGCCTGCCATAATTTATGCGTCCAGCTGGCGCGACAGGATGGTCGAAAACTCGTCCGCAAAGGCCTCGTATCCGCCGCTGATCTTTTCACTGTCAGAGTTCAGCTTGTTATAAAACACCACGGCAGGAATAGCCGCGATCAGGCCGATGCCCGTGGCCAGCAGCGCCTCGGCAATACCTGGGGCCACCACGGCAAGCGAAGTGTTTTGCGAAATCGCAATCTGCTCGAAACTGTGTTTAATCCCCCAAACCGTGCCAAACAGGCCGATAAAGGGCGCGGTGGAACCTGTAGTTGCCAAAAACGACAGGCCCGAATTCAAATGCTCCACCTCGCGCGAAATAGCCACATCCATAGCGCGGTCAATGCGCGCCTGCGCGCCTGCAATCAGCCGCCCATCATCGCGGTGGCTGCGCCGCCATTCCAGCATACCCGCCGAAAATATTTTCTCCGATGCCCCACGCGGCGCACCGCCGATTTTATCAAACAACTCGTCCAACGGCTCGCCCGACCAAAAGGCCGCGTCAAATTCGGTCGACTCGCCGCGCGCATGGCGGAACAAAAGGTGCTTGCGAATGATGATCGACCACGACCAAAACGACATGATCATCAGCCCGATCATCACGATTTTCACTGTAATGGTTGCACGGGCGAAAAGGGCCAGCAGCGAGAAATCAATCTCCTGCGCCATGGCAAGGGTGTCTGTGTTCATTTTGCCTGCTCTGTTTTTATGGGCATTCGCCCTGCTATTCGGGTCTGTATAACCCATCTTTACAGAAATGAACACATCTTTGCCACATTCGGCAAAACCGCGCCGATCAGCCCTTAGGCTAGTGCCGCGCGCAGCGCATGCGGCAAACGTGCAGGCGCGCCATTTGCCCCAATAGCCACCAGCGTAACCTTTGCTTCAAACAGCGCAACACCCCCGCGCAAGACACGCTGATCCAACACCAACCGCGCGCCAGAGGTTTCTATGACCTGTGTTGTGATGCGCAGAATATCGTCGAACTTAGCAGGGCTTAAATAGTCCGCCGTCAAATGCCGCACGGCAAAAACAACGCCCGCATCGCGCTTTAGCTGCGCCTGATCTATACCTAATGTGCGCACCCATTCGCTGCGGGCGCGTTCGATGAATTTCAGGTAATTGGCGTAATAGACAATGCCCGCAAGATCGGTGTCCTCATAGTAGACGCGGCATTCAAAGCTGTGCATTTGCGTTATCCTTCAAAAGCTTGGCTATTTCATCACCGTGCAATATCAGCGCTGCGCGCCCTGTGTCTGTCAGCGCATAGATGCCACTTTCGGGGCGCAAAAACCAGCCGTAATGATCGGTGCGTGCCATCGCGCAGGCACGGGAAACGCGGCTAACCTTGGTTAAATCCCGCGCCTTCAACGGGCCATCCGCCAAGGCCTGCGCCACGCGCAGCGCGTCTTGGCGGTAATGCGTCATCCGCTGCACCCCCGTGGTGCCGCCCATATTCGGGTCGCCCACACGGCGGTCAAACTCGCGCAGCAAACGGCCCGCGCGGGCCACGTTCTTGCGCGGGGCATAGGGGGCAGGGTCAAGATGCGCCTCAATGGCATCGCCCTTTACCGCCAGCAGGCCAAGGCCCAATCGGCGGCATAACCCTATGATATCCTTATATCTTGCAGGCCAACCTTTTGGGCCGATGGGGGTGGCCAGATAAACCACATCAAACATCCCCTGCCGCGCCACGCCTTGCAGCACCAAGGCCAGCGAAAATGTCAGCTTCATTTCCACAATCACGGGCGGGTCATCCCCCCGCCGCGCCATAATATCACAAGCGCCGATTTCGGATTTTACCTCGTATCCCTGCCCTTCGAGATAGGCCTTTAGGGGCGGGTATAAATCGGCCTCGCGCATTATGGCAGCCGCGCCCACAGGCGCAGCGCATGGGACGGGTCGGCGGAATGGCTGGGCAAAACAGGGGTATAGGCGGCGCGGATCAGGGCTGCGATATCTTCCCGTAACACCGCGACGCCCCCCGCATCTGCCAAAACAGGGCGGGCGGCAAAGGCGGTGTCAGACCACAGGCACATCACCTGCGCCGCCTGCGCAAGTGCCAAGTCCTGCGCAGGCATTGCCGACAAATGGTCATCCAACCGCAAAAACACAAACGCCGCCTTAATCGCGCCCTGCGCGTCAAACCGGAAAAAACGGTATTGATTGGCCGACGCGCCGTTCAACCGCGCGACCAATGGGCCAAGGTCTGGCACCAATTGGCCCAAGTTTGGCACATCTAGTAACTCGTCCCACGACCGCGCGAAAAAGATCATCA
>CAXNJD010000058.1:0-6666 GCA_964202545.1 Cypionkella sp. | reverse complement strand
CCGCACTGCGCCGCCCACACGCGGCTCGATCCCCCAGATGGCAACAATGGTCAGCGCCACGGCCAAAACAGCAAGACCTGCAACGGTTTCCAAAAGGATGGTCGGGGAATAAGGCTCGATCATCTTGCCCACCAGCGTGGCCGTTACAGCGATGCCAAAAATCATCATCAGCCACGTGATTGTGGCCGCTGCCGCGCGGCGATGCGGGGCGGCCGATGTGGCCAGCAGTGCCAACAACGACGTGCCCGATGCGCCAACGCCAATCCCGATCAGTGCGTAGGCAAGGATCGAAATAGCAAGGCCAGCGGCAAAGCTGCCGTCCATCACAACCATGCCTAGCGCTGCCAAAAACGAACCCAGCCCCAGCACCGCCATGCCTGCCACAATAAACCGCGTGCGATTGCCGCCTGTGTCAGATTTATAGCCCCAATTTGGGCGGGTGATTTGGATGGCGTAATGTAGCCCCACCAGCAGACCGGGCAGCACCGCAGGCAATGCCAGTTCGATCACCATCAGGCGGTTTAGGGTAGAGGTCGTAATCACCACCAACCCGCCAAGACACAATTGCACCAGCCCAAGGCGGACAATGGACAGCCAAGACAAACCGATGCTTGGCATCACATTCCCCCTAAATTGCGCAGAGCAACGGCCGCAATCATCATGCCCGTGACATACATCGACACGCCAACGGCATTATACCAAGGCGCGCGGCCTTTTGGATCGCGCAGCAAGACCCGCATTGCGAAAATCTGGGCGATCGTCAGTAGCGCAATGGCAATGGCATAAAGGTTTTGGCCCCACAGAAGTAACAGCGCGGCGACTGCAATTTGCGCCAGCGCCATGACGGCAGCGGCCAGTTTTGCGGCGCGTTCAGGCCCCAAAACCACGGGCAAAGATCGCACGCCATGTAGGCGGTCGCCCTCTAGCGCCTTGAAATCATTCAATGTCATAATGCCAAACGCCCCAAGGGCGTAGAGCGTGGCGACAGCGACCACTGGCAGACTGGGCGCGCCTTGGGCCACCACAACAACGCCCGTGATCCACGGCAGACCTTCATACGACAGCCCCACCAGCAGCGGCCCCCACCAGCCTGATTTCTTCAAGCGGATTGGCTCAACCGAATAGGCCCATGCGGCAAGCACGCCCAAAACTGTTGCGCCAAAGCCCCACGGCCCCAGCAGAATCCCCACAAGCAAGGATAAAACCGTCATCCCCAGCGCAATAAACAAACCCCAGCGCCCCGGAATGCGGCCCGATGGGATGGGGCGATTTGGTTCATTAACCGCATCGACAAATCTGTCGCACCAATCATTCGCCGCCTGCGACATGCCGCACACAAGCGGCCCCGCCAGAATTGCGCCCAGTATGGCAAGGCCCATCACATCTGCAAGCGGCACGCCCACGGACACAACCCCGCACAAATAGGCCCACATTGGCGGAAACCATGTGACAGGTTTGATAAGCGTCAGCGCCGCCCGCCAATCTGGCCGTGCAGAGGCTTGCACAAGGGTTTGGTTTGAAGAGGTCAAAGACATGCTGTAAATCCAAGCTGACACCCAAGGGTGATTACTGTCAACTAAACATGACATATGCCCTACTGGCAAGCACGGAATCGCATTCGTAGGCTGACAGTGTCAGATTCTTTAGACGGTCGACCCATAAAGAGCAAAACGCCGCGCTTGGGGCGCGGCGTTTCTGACAGGCTTCAAAATAGAGGCTATTCTTCGTCTTTGTTGACCATACCAAATTTGCGCAGTTTCACATAAAGCGATTGGCGCGACAGGCCCAGCATTTCTGCTGCCGCTGCGCGGTTGTTGCGCGTCAAATCAACGGCGGTCTGGATACACATCTTTTCCACCACATCCGCCGTTTCGGCCACGATATCCTTAAGCGAGGATGATCCGACCAATTCCATCACCGAACGCATCCCATCTTCGCCCCCTGTGAAGCCAGGACGGCGCAGCATTTCCACGCGAGACGCATCACGCAGCACGATTCCAAAGGCGGGGTCGGGGCGATCGTTCAGATATGTGGCAGAGACTTCTACCGCGATCTGGCCGTTAAATTCGTTCAAAAGGCGGGTCGCATACATGCGCAATTGGCGCGCCCGCTTGGCATTGTCCAACAGCACCCGCATGTCGACAGACCCGCGCGCCAAAAAATCGGCAAAACTACGTCCGCGCACTTGGGCGATATTGCCGCTATCTGTCAGCTTTAGAAAGCTTTCGTTGGCGGCGGTGATGATGCCGTCGCCATCCAAAAAAACAATACCGTCCACGCCTTCGTTGAACAAACGCTCTAGATTCATTGCGTTTTCGCGGGGTGCGGATGATTCCCCTTCAGGGGATTCTAGGCGGCACAGCATCAACCGCTCGCCCGCAGCGCGGAACAGTTTGGGAATGACCCGCAAACTGCGCTGGCTGCGCCGAGCGACCAATTCAACAGGCTTTACAGCATCAGCGCTGGCGATGTTGGACAAGGTTTCCAAAAATTCGCCGCGACGGCGGCCTTCAAATTCTTGAGCAATGGCCGCGCCTATGAAATCCTGACGCGATCCGCCCAGCATCACCGCTGCCGATGCATTCAAATCAGAAATGCGCCCGTTGGACATAGCAACCAGCACCACCGCATCGCGGGTGGCCTCCATTAGCACGCGGTATCGCGTGTCCATCTCGCGCTGGGTTTCATAATCGCGTTCTAGCGCGACTTGGGCCATCACAAGCTGTTGCTGCATTTCCGCAAGGGGGCGCAAATCGCGGCCAAGGAGCAGAATGTTATCCGATTCGCCAAAGCGGTGCATCGAATAACGCACGGGGAATTCCCAAGTTTTACCATCGGAATGGTTCAATTCCAGTACAAAGCTGCGATGGCTTTGCCCAGGTGTAGGCGGCCAAGCCGCCAAGCGACGCCTGACCTTTTCAAGGTTTTCAGGCGTGATCAAATCGCAAAGGTTCTGGCCCGCCCAATGCGACAAGCCGCCAAACAATGAATGGGTAGGGTTGACTAGAACAGAAATCACGTCGCCGGTTGGTGAAATAAGCAGCGATATGTCGCTGGTTGCAGCCACGATTTCGGCAAGCTGATCTTGCCCGATACCAGAGATACTTGGCAGCGCGTGACCCTGATGCGATCCTGTGTCCAAACTCTTACTGCCAAGGTTGCCGCCGCCCAAAGTGCGGGCGCGCAGGAGGTTAAGCGCGTTTCTTTAGATTTTCGTGATCTGCAAGTTTCAGCCCAATCGCTTCCATTGCCGTTCCGATATCTGCGCACGTATAGTCTGCACCCGCAGAAGCAGCAAGGCTAGGGTTTTCAAGGACTATCGGGCCACCAATTATAATAGGTGGCAGCTTTTTGCGCATTGTTCTCATCGTTTTGATCAAAACAGTTGCCGAGTGCAAACGTGTCTCGGTGGCGACGGAAACCAATATTCCGTCGAACTGGCGCTGATCCAGCAAATTGGTCAACTCGCGCTGCGTGGCATTTATTCGCAAGCAGACTGAAATACCAAGACGGCGCAATTGCCCCATGACAACCATTGGGCCAAGGGTGTGCTGCTCGCCTTCGGGAACCAGAAGCAAGACTGCGCCAAGGCTGTGGCTATCGGCCTGATCGGCTGTCCAAGCGGCACTAATTTCGCGCACAAGGCTTTGCAGCCGCGCTGTTCCAATTGAGACATCAAGCCAAGACAATTGGTCATCCATCCATTCATCACCCATGCGCCGCGCGGCTTCGGGAATGTAGGTATCGGTCACCATCGCAAAACTGATGCGCGTCTTGCGGAAATGGGCGAGCAGCGCATCAAAGGCGCGCTCGGTTCCTGAAAGGCCTGCTGTAACAAAGCTTTCCACGATCTCTTCGCGCACTGGGCCTTTTGACAAGGCCGCGTTTTTTGCCGACCGTTCTGCAAGCAGAGATACGACAACCGATGCGAATCCGCTGACAACCGTGGCGCTATACCCATCGGGCGCGCCACTGCTGCGGTCATCAAGCTGCGTGGTCCGGTCTTCCATGCGACGTGCCTTTAACGGGAACCAAAAGGTTCGATTGCGCAGCAATGACTTAGGCGGGATTGGTTGACACTTTATCGCTGCGCCGCTGCAATCCGAATCTGTGGCGGCGCAAGCCTCAGACAATCTCTTGCATCAAAGTGTCAGGCAAAGCGATGAAAATGTCAAAGCAAATTGACACAAGTGCGACCATCCACAGGCGGTTTCACGTCATTTAATTGATTTATATAGATATTTTCTGTCCGCCTGTACAGTGATGCCGCACTCCCTCTGTGACACCTGAGCAAAGTGTCAATGTAGAAAGTGTAAGTTTCGATTGACATTCCTGCGCCCAAGTTTAGGGTCAGTTTTATAGGCATATCTGCTTTGCCTAATTTTTAAGCCCGAAGAAAGGCAAGCAATGCGCAAGACGATGGAAGACATTGGCGCAAGCGAAAGGGTGGCCTCGGCGACCCGTGTTGGGCTGTATACCCCCGAACAGCGCGCGCGCCGTGATGCCAGTGTTTGGACTTTGGTACAGGGCATTTTGGCCCCGCTGCAATTCTTGGCATTTGCCGTCTCATTGGTTTTGGTGCTGCGTTATTTGACGAATGGGGACGGCTATTTCGCCGCCACCGTTTCTATTTTGATTAAAACCGTGCTGCTGCTGACCATCATGGTGACGGGCGCGATTTGGGAAAAAGTTGTTTTTGGCCAATATCTTCTGGCGCCTGCATTTTTCTGGGAAGATGTCGTAAGCTTTGTAGTGATCGCGCTGCATCTGGCCTATGTGGCCGCTTTGATGACAGGCGCGCTGGGGACAACGGGGCAAATGTGGCTCGCGCTTGCGGCCTATGCCACCTACGCGGTCAACGCCGCACAATTCATTTTGAAACTGCGCAGCGCGCGCCTGCAAAGCCGGGGGATGGCATGAAGGATTTGCCTGAAATCGGCTGCAGCAATACACCTGTTCTAAAACAGCGCGGCCAGCGCGAGGTGTTCTGCGGGCTGACGGGAATCATCTGGCTGCACCGCAAGATGCAAGATGCGTTCTTTTTGGTGGTTGGCAGCCGCACCTGCGCGCATTTGCTGCAATCGGCGGCAGGGGTGATGATTTTCGCCCAGCCCCGCTTTGGCACTGCCATTCTTGAAGAAAAGGATTTGGCAGGTCTTGCCGATTCGCAAACCGAGATTGACCGCGAGGTTTCGCGCCTGCTGGCCCGCCGACCAGATATCAAGCAGTTGTTCCTTGTGGGGTCATGCCCTAGCGAAGTGATCAAGCTGGATTTGGCCAAGGCTGCCCAGCGACTATCGGCCCAGCACGCGCCACATGTGCGGGTACTAAATTATTCGGGTTCGGGTATTGAAACCACCTTTACCCAAGGCGAGGATGCCTGCCTTGCGGCCATGGTGCCCGTTTTGCCAGCCACACAAGGCGCGGGTCTCATTTTGGTCGGCGCGCTGCCCGATGTGGTTGAAGATCAGGCTTTGGCGCTGCTGGCGGATATGGGCATAGAAAATGTTACGTGCCTGCCCGCCCGCCGCGCGGGCGAGATGCCTGCGATTGGCCCAAGCACCCGCTTTGCCCTTGTCCAGCCGTTCGTGGGCGATACGCTGGACGCACTGCAAAAGCGCGGAGCAAAGCATATCCCTGCCCCGTTTCCGTTTGGGGCCGAAGGCACAACGCTTTGGCTGCGCGCTATCGCTGATGTTTACGGCGTGTCGGACGAGGTGTTCACCCGCGTCACCGCAGCCCCCCGCGCGCGCGCCGAAAAGGCGATTGCGGCTGCCACCGAAACCCTTGGCGGCAAATCGGTGTTCTTTTTCCCTGACAGCCAGCTGGAAATTCCGCTGGCACGCTTTTTAACCCGCGAATGCGGCATGACGGCAATTGAAGTGGGCACGCCCTATCTGCACCGCGATCTGATGGCCCCAGAACTGGCGCTGCTGGCGCAGGGGCCTGTCATTTCCGAAGGGCAAGATGTTGACCTGCAACTTGACCGCGCCCGCGCGGCGCGCGCGGATCTGACAGTCTGCGGCCTTGGTCTGGCTAACCCACTGGAAGCCGAAGGTCTTGCCACGAAATGGGCGATTGAATTGGTTTTCACGCCTGTGCATTTCTACGAACAGGCGGGTGATTTGGCGGGGCTTTTTGCACGGCCCTTGCGCCGCCGCGCTCTGCTTGCACCGCTGGCCGCGCAAGTGGAGGCTGCCGAATGAAGCTGTCACTTTGGACATACGAAGGCCCGCCCCATGTGGGGGCCATGCGCGTCGCTACCGCGATGAAGGGTTTGCATTACGTTCTGCACGCGCCACAAGGCGATACCTATGCTGACCTTTTGTTCACAATGATTGAACGGCGCGATCATCGCCCGCCTGTGAGCTATACCACCTTTCAGGCGCGCGATTTGGGGGCTGACACCGCCACATTGTTCAAAACCACCGCGCAAGATGCAGTGGCACGCTTTGCGCCCGAAGCCATTATCGTTGGCGCATCTTGCACTGCCGAGTTGATTCAAGATGATCCAGGCGGGCTTGCGGCCACGCTTGGCCTGAATATTCCCGTGATCCCGCTGGATTTGCCCAGTTATCAGCGCAAAGAAGGGTTCGGCACGGACGAGACTTTCCTTCAAATTGTCCGTCACTTGGCAAAGCCATGCGCGCGCAGCGAGGCGATCAC
>CAXNJD010000057.1:0-6708 GCA_964202545.1 Cypionkella sp. | reverse complement strand
GCAGCGCTGCGATCAACCTTGGTTGGATCTTTGCCCGAAAACGCGCCGCCGCCATGCGGGGCCGAGCCGCCGTAAGTATCCACAATAATCTTGCGCCCCGTTAGGCCCGCATCACCATCTGGCCCGCCGATCACAAAAGTGCCCGTTGGGTTCACATGCCATTCAGTTTTCTTGGTGATCCAACCTTCGGGCAAAATCTCGCGGATATAGGGCTCTACAATGCCGCGAATCACTTTCGATGTCTGCCGCTTGGACGTGTGCTGTGTGGACAGCACGATCGAGGTCACCTCGACAGGCTTGCCATCGACATAGCGCAGCGATAACTGGCTTTTCGCATCTGGCCCAAGGGTCGGCTCTGCCCCCGATTTGCGCACTTCAGCAAGGCGGCGCAAAATAGCGTGGGCGTATTGAATTGGGGCAGGCATCAGTTCGGGCGTTTCACGGCAGGCATAGCCGAACATGATCCCCTGATCGCCTGCGCCGTCGCGGTCCACGCCTTGGGCGATATGGGCCGATTGTTCGTGCAAGTAATTGTGAACTTTGATCTTTTCCCAGTGGAATTTCTTCTGCTCGTATCCAATGTCGCGCACGCAATCGCGCACGATCGCGTCGACACGCTCGACCATTGCTTTGGTTGCCTCTTTACTGGACAAGCCCACTTCTCCGCCCACAACGACGCGGTTTGTGGTGGCAAAAGTTTCGCAGGCCACGCGCGCGTTTGGCTCTGCGGTGAGGAAAGCATCCAGCACCGCATCAGAAACGCGGTCGCACAATTTGTCGGGATGTCCCTCGGAAACGGATTCCGAGGTGAAAGTGTAATCTTGTCTACTCATGGGGGTCTTGCTCCAATACAAACTCTGCGCACGTCAGGAAGCCGTTGTGCCAGATACCCCCCGCTAAGGGCATTTGCAGCTTACGTCAATATCTGACGCGTTTGTGGCGCAAAAACGCCAGCGCAAAGCCGCCCACCAGCAACAGTAGCAGCGGGCCTTCGCCAAAGCGAGCATAGGTCGGCGCGGGCAAGGCGCTGGGCAAAGCGGTGTCCAAATGCGCCTCGGTGCCAAAGGGCAGATCGGCGCGCAAACGCCCGCGCGCGTCGTATAGTGCCGTGACACCCGTATTGGCCACGCGCACCATGGGCAAGCCCTGTTCAATTGCGCGGAGGCGTGACTGTGCGGCGTGTTGGAACGGGCCTGTCAGCGTGCCGAACCATGCGTCATTAGTCACATGTAGCAGCCAATCTGGGCGGGTCTGAGTGCGCAAATCCTGCGGAAAGACCGCCTCATAGCAGATCAGTGGCAGGAATTTTCCGCCGGCCGTGCCCAAATCAATTACCGCAGGGCCAGCCCCTGCCGTATAGCCATGGCCCAGTTGCGCAGCAAAGGCAGAAAGACCGAACCAATCATACATAAAATCGCCAAAGGGGATGTATTCGCCAAAGGGCACCAGATGGTGCTTGTCATACAGCGCCGCATCTTTGCCTGCGGTATTCAGCACCGAAAGGCTGTTATAACCGCGATCCCCGTCGATCCGCTGGCGGCCATAGATCAGGGTGGCCCCGTTTGCAGCGCGGGCCATATCGGCGGTAATACCATCGTTTTGTTCTTGCAAATAGGGCAGGGCCGTTTCAGGCCAAATTACGATATTGGGCCTTGGTTCAATGCTTGTTGCGCGGATTAAACGGTCATAAAACACCTGCGCCTGTGCGGCGTCCCATTTCAACGATTGTTCTGCGTTTGGCTGCACAAGCCGCAAGGTGAATGCCGTGTCCGCTGGCATGGGTTGGTTCAGCGTCCAAACTCCGCCTGCCCAAAACGCGGCTAGGCCCAAAGCCGCCGCGCCGCGCCCCCATATTTTGCCCGCAGCCAACCCCATCGCCACAGCAGTGGTCAGCAGCGTAAGCCCGCTGGGCCCAATATAGGCCGCCAACTGCGCCACGGGAGTATCAATCCAGATATGACCCAGCAGCGCCCATGGAAAGCCCGTCATCACATAGCCGCGCGCCAGTTCCGCCGCCGCCAGTAAAACCGCCAGCCCAATCGCAGGGCGCGGCAGAAACATCGCGGCCCAAGCCGCCAGCGCCCAAAACAGCGCAAGGCCAAATCCCATAATCAACAGCGCGAAAGGCGCCATCCACGCATAGGTATCAGCCTCGATCAGAAAGGGCGAAATCAACCAAGACAGGGCGGCGCAGAAATATCCCGCCCCACCGATCCACGCCGCAAAGGCGGCAAAGCGCGGCGTTTTGACCTGCCCCAAAATCAGCATAAACAGCACCGCCAGCGCTGCTAAAGACAGATACCACAGATCAAAAGGCGCTTGGCCTGATGCCGCAACCGCGCCCGACGCGAAACTGGACAATCCCAGCCGCAACCGCGAGATTTGCGGCCGCCGCGCCATTACTTGCCCCCTATCCCGACAGTGTCGGTTGGGTCATCGCTGGGCTTGGATGCGCCAAAGCCTGGCAGGCGGACTCGCAAGCGTTTTATGCGGCGCGGATCGGCATCAATCACCTCAAATTCTGCGCCGCTTTCATGGGGAACAATTTCGCCCCGCACTGGCACACGGCCCACGCGGACAAAGACTAACCCGCCTAAAGTATCGATATCATCGTCATCGTCGCTCGAACGCAGTATCAAGCCGATTTCGGCCTCGAATTCGTCCAAGGGCGCTGTGGATTGTGCAATATAAGTGCCCTCTTTTTCTTTTTTCCACAGCAGGCCTTCGACCTCGTCATGTTCGTCTTCAATCTCGCCTATGACCGTTTCGATAAGGTCTTCGATAGTGACAAGCCCGTCGACGCCGCCGTATTCATCAATCACCAGTGCCATATGTACGCGGTCGCGCTGCATTTTTTGCAGCAAAACAGCAGCGGGCATCGAAGGTGGGGCATAAAGCACGGGCCGCAGCAATTTACGCAAGCTAAACCGCCCCCCCGCGCCAAAACCGTGTTGCAGCGCCAAATCTTTCAGCAAAACCAGACCCTGTGGATGATCCAATGTGCCTTTGTAAACGGGCAGGCGCGAAAACCCGTGAGTACGAAATGCCTCGACCAATGCATCTTTATCAATGTCTAAAGGCACGGCCGCAATATCAGCCTTTGGGATCGACACATCGTCGACACGCAGGCGGCGCAGGTTAGATAGGCCCAGTTGCGCCATATTTGGCCCCGCATCTGGTGTGCCAGCAAGAGGCCTTGCAGGGATGGCATCGTCCTTGCCACCCACCCCCAAAGCCCCAAAAATGCGGCTTAAAATCCCACGTCCCTGCGCCTCGCTACTTGATCCTTCGTCGTCTGCGGTACTGCCTAAAGCGTCGCTGCTACTGCCCATTTGTCCTTGTCCAAAAAAATGCTGTCACAATGTCGTCACGGCCCCAGATATTCGGGGGTATCATAAGGGTTCGGCAGACCTAGCCGCGCCATCACGCGCGCCTCGACTGCCTCCATCAGATCGCCGTCAGTGTCTCTTATATGGTCAAATCCAAAAATATGCAAAACACCATGTATGATTAGATGTGTGATATGATGCTTAAGCGGTTTGTTGCCCGCCTGTGCCTCGGCATGGCAGGTATCAAAGGCAATCGCTATATCGCCCAAATGATCGGGGTCATCGACATCGCCCGCCTGCGGCAAATCGGGCATTTCCCCTGCAATATTCGCCCCGCGCTCTTCGGCTGGCCAACTTAGAACATTAGTGGGATTTGGCTTGCCGCGAAAATCGGCGTTCAGCGCAGTGATTCGGGCATCATCGCAGCCCATTACGCACAAGGTAAACCCAGCATCAGGCAGCCCAAGTTCGGCAAATGTGGCAAGGGCGGCGCGCTGGGCCAAATCTTCCAGACCAACGCCCGCCCATCGCGCATCTTCGATGACAACTTCAACTAAATTTCCCATGCCCCTTTATAGCGATTGAAGGCAGCGGCCTCAACTAGGCTGTGCCTCGTCAGATTCGTAGGCCTCGATAATCCGGGCGACCAGTGGGTGACGCACCACATCTTTGGATGTGAAGTAGTTAAATGTCACGCCTTTGACGCCTTTCAAAATCCGTTCCGCCTCGGCCAAACCCGATGGAACGCCGCGCGGCAAATCGATTTGGCTGCGGTCACCCGTAATTACCATGCGGCTGCCTTGGCCAAGACGGGTCAAAAACATCTTCATCTGCATAGCGGTAGCATTTTGCGCCTCGTCCAGCACAATAAAGGCGTTCGACAAAGTGCGCCCGCGCATAAAGGCCAAGGGCGCAATTTCAATCCGCTTTTCTTCCATCAGCTTGGCAAGCTGCTTTTGCGGCAAAAAGTCGTTCAGCGCATCGTAGAGGGGCTGCATATAAGGGTCGATCTTTTCCTTCATATCACCCGGAAGAAATCCCAACCGCTCGCCCGCCTCAACAGCGGGGCGCGACAGGATAATCTTTTCCACCGCGCCAGACACCAGCATGGTCACGCCCACGGCCACAGCAAGATAGGTTTTGCCTGTGCCAGCAGGGCCAACGCCAAAACCCAACTCGTGAGCAAACAGATTGGCGACATAGGTTTTCTGAGCCTCGGTGCGCGGCTCGACAGGCTTTTTGCGGGTGCGCAGTTCTACGCCGCCGCCACCTGTGAACATCTCAATTTGCTCGCCGCCCTCGGGCCTCAGGACATCTGGCAGGGGCTTGCCCATGCGCATCGCGCCATCAATATCGCCTGCTTGGACCTCGCGCCCCGATTCAAGCCGCGCATAAAGGCCGCGCAAAACGGCTGATGCCTGTTCTCTTGCGCCCTTGTCACCGATCACAGCCAGCCGATTGCCCCGCCTTAGGATATGCACCCCTGCCTGATGTTCGATTTGCGCCAAGTTGCGGTCAAACTCGCCGCAAAGGCTGATCAGCAGTCGATTATCGGGAAACTCGAGGAGCGTTTCAACCAGATCCTCTGGGGCTTTCGGGGGGGTCAGCGCGCTGATGCCCAAGTGCGTCTCCTTTATGGGTTATGGGGCGGCATAAGCAAAGTGTGTGGCCATGCTGCTCTTCGTGCAAGAGTTATTTCGCGCGATCCGCTACATTTTGATGACAAAGCGCCACCCGCGCCATGATATTGCGCGTCATGGCCAAAAAATAAATGGCCGCATCTTTTCGGATGCGGCCAAAATAAAATACCCCTCGGCGCGATCAATATCCGCCACTATTACCAATTGTGCCCTTAACCCAATCGCTGCGGTTGCTGCGGCCATCGGTTTGGTAATTGCCCAGAACCGTGCCTGGCGGGTAGGCGTTGTTGCAAATTGGCAGGCCCGAAACGGGGTCAAATCGGCGGCCAGAATAGCCTTCGATCCCGTCATCAATCAGCCAGCCTTGACAGCCGTCAGGATCATAAACAATCGCAGCCTCGCCATCGCGCAGCACGCCGCGGTCAACAAACCCGCGGTCAATTGGCGCTGCTATCAGCGAATTTGGGCCACGATTGGGGCCAAAAGTGCCAAACCCCCCGCAGGCCGTCAACGTCAGAGCGGCCAAGGCCACCAAACCAAAACGAGCCAGTTTCCCGCGCGAATTTTCCATCATATTTGCCATATCCATCACCACCGGTAGCACACGATTTCAACGCGGCGGTTCCGCGCCATGTTATGGGCCGAATCGTTTGGCGCAACGGGTTGACGCTCGCCAAAGCCGATTTCCCTTTCAACCATCGCGCCAACAGATCGCGCAACATCAGCAACGGCGCGGGCGCGGCGCTGGGAAAGGTTGATGTTGTATTCGTCCGAGGCGCGCGAATCGGTGTGCCCATAAACCGCATAGCCAAAAGCACCTGCATTTTGGAAAAACTGCTGCAAATAGCTGCGGCCATGGTGCGAAAGATGCGCCGAATCGGTTGCAAAGAATTGATCCGTATTTTGGACAAGGCAGGTGTTACGCTTGATGCAAACTGGCTTGCCCGTATGCGGGTGAACGCGGTCCAACATATAGCCTTCAACCCCGCCATCAGCCCACCAATGCATGCAGCCATCGCGGTCAACCCATATGCCCCAATCAATTTTTCCAGAAACTTGAGGCGCGTTTTGCGCGCTGGCTTGGCCTGCAAAGCCTATTGCCAAGATAAGTGCCATAACGGCAAAAAGACTATTTTTCACTTTGGAAAGTTTTTGCACTTTCACTCCCCCCATACGCTAGCAGTTGCGTGGGACGTTTTTCAGCCATGCCCGCAGCGTTGTAAAGCGGATTCTGGTGCAATCTGGGGGTGCGCGCCGCATTGTCGCCACATTTTGTTGCAGCGGCGCTGTTTCGCGGCAGCACTGTTTCGCAAACGCGAACAACCAATGGGCAGTCTTAGTTAATCCTTTGACCTTTCAAAGAATTTGTAACCGAAGCGGTAATCTTCACCCGCACCAATTCGCCAATTTTGCCCGCAGGGTCGGTGACGTGCACAGCGTGAAGGTGATCGGACTTGCCCACCAATTGCTCGTCTAGCCTGCCTACTTTTTCATATAAAACGCCCACTTCGCGGCCCACCATCGCGGCTTGAAGGGCGTATTGCTGGCTTGAAAGAAGCGCCTGCATCTCTTGCAACCGCGCATCGGCAACTTCGCTGTCCACTTCCGCTTTTTCAGCGGCGGGCGTGCCGAGGCGGGCAGAGTATTTAAAGGAATATGCCGCGCCAAAGCCCACTTGCCGAATCAGATCCATCGTGGCGCCGTGGTCGCTATCCGTCTCGCCCGGAAAGCCTGCGATG
>CAXNJD010000056.1:0-6711 GCA_964202545.1 Cypionkella sp. | reverse complement strand
TCGTGGTAATGTGAAGCGGCCAGATTGCGCGCCATGGCCGATTTACAACGCAGGCGCGGGCAGCGATACTGCCCGCATGATCCGCTTTGCACGTTTAATCATTACCCTGTGCGCCGCCCTTTGCGCCTCCCTGTGCGCCGTCCCTGCCACCGCGCAAAAGGGCGCTCTTTCGGCGCTGGCAAAGCTGAATGCCAATGCTTCGGAAATCGCAGCTGCGGGCAATGGGCTGGCGGTGACCTTATCATTAAGCCAGCCCGTGCCATGGCGGGTGCGGGTGCTGAACGCCCCGCCGCGCCTGCTGCTGGATTTTCGAGAAGTGGATTGGTCGAACCTTGCTGATCTGCCTGTCGAGGGCGATGCAATCCTTGGTCTGCGCGCGGGCGTATTTCGCCCAACGTGGTCCCGCCTTGTCATTGACTTGCCCAGCCCCATGGTGGTTGCGCGCAGCGAAATGGCCACGTCAGACGCGGGGGCGCAGGTTGCCGTGACGCTGCGGGCTGCAACGGACGGCGAATTTGCGGCTGCCGCCGCCCTGCCAGAGCCGCCTGAATGGGCACTGCCCCGCGCCGCCGATCTGCCCGCCCCGCGCCTGCCCCTTTCGCAGCGCACAGGGCCGCTCATTGTCGTGTTAGACCCTGGCCATGGGGGCCTTGACCCTGGGGCCGAGCAAGGCAGCCTCTCTGAGGCAAACCTGATGCTGACCTTCGCGCGAGAGCTAAAGGAACTGCTTCTGCGAACGGGCGAGGTTCAGGTGGTGATGACCCGCGAGGACGATATTTTTGTTCCCCTAGAAGAACGCGTATCCATCGCCCGCGCCGCCGCTGGCGATGTGTTTATTTCGCTGCATGCTGATGCTTTGGCCGAAGGGGCGGCAAAGGGGGCCACGATTTATTCCCTTTCAGAAGATGCCACAGATGAGGCCGCGCAAACCTTGGCCGAACGACATGACCGCGATGATTTGTTGGCAGGGGTGGATTTAACCGCGCAAGATGATTTGATTGCGCGCGTGCTGATCGATATGGCGCGGCTGGAAACCACACCGCGCACAGGCCGCTTGGCGCAGGCTTTGGAAAGCGCGATCAAAGCGGCGGATATCAGAATGCACCGCAATGCACGGCAAACGGCGGGATTTTCAGTGCTGAAATCGCCCGATATCCCATCGGTTTTGCTGGAACTTGGTTTTTTGTCATCCGAATCTGACCGCGCTAATTTGACCGACCCCGCATGGCGGGCGCGCATGGCGGGTGCGATCAAGACAGGAGTTCTGGCTTGGGCCACAGCCGAGCGTGCAAGGCCCTCCGCGCCGTAGGGCGCAAGGCCCCCCGCGCCGTAGGGCGCAAGGCCCCCCGCGCCAATCCAAGCCCCGTGCGGGCTTGTTGCCGATCAAGGGCCAATAACCCGATAGTGCTTTGACCTTTTGCCGCCCCGCCCCTATAAGGCGCGGGCGCGAAAGGCCCCGTTTGGCCTGCCGCCCTGCCAATTGGGGAACCTGCGTGATCAGATTTGTTTTGGGCATTATCGGCTCGATTTTCAGCAATATCACCTTGGCGGTGTTTTTTGGGGCCATCTCGCTTGGCGGCGTGTTTTGGGTTTATTCTGACGGGTTGCCCAGCCATGAAAGCCTTGCGCAATATGCTCCCCCTACCATCAGCCGTATCTATTCGGGCGAAGGGCGGATCATCGACGAATTTGCCCAAGAGCGCCGCCTTTTTGTACCCAGCGAAGACATTCCCAGTCTGGTAAAAGACGCGTTTATTTCGGCAGAAGATAAGAATTTCTACACCCATGCGGGTTATGATGTGACATCAATGGCATCTGCTCTGCGCGATGCGGTCACCTCGCGCGGGGCCAATTTGCGCGGGGCGTCCACCATCACCCAGCAGGTGATGAAAAACTTTCTTCTGGACGGGTCACGCAATGTGGAACGCAAGGTTAAAGAATTAATCCTTGCATCGCGTATTGAAGAAACCCTGACCAAAGACAAAATTCTAGAACTTTATTTGAACCAGATTTTCCTTGGTCAAAACAGCTATGGCGTGGCGGCGGCGGCGCAGACCTATTTCAACAAATCGCTCGAAGACTTGGCCCCGCAAGAGGCAGCAACCCTTGCCGCCATGCCCAAAGCGCCGTCGGATTATCACCCTGTTGATAACCGCGACCGGCTGATTGAACGGCGCGATTATGTTTTGGGCGAAATGCTGCAAAATAGGTTCATTGATCAGGCCGCGTATGACGCTGCCATCGCCGCCCCGCTGCTGTCGGTACAAAATGGAGATTACCCCGCTTACCGCCAATCATTGCCTCCACGTGATTATTTCACCGATGAAATTCGCCGCCAACTGTCGACCAGCTTTGGTGAAGAGGAATTCTTTGGCGGAGGGTTGACCATTCGTGCCACTGCCGACCCTGAATTGCAGAAAATCGCGGCCCGCGCGTTGCAAAAAGGGCTGGAAAAGTTTGACCGCAACCAAGGCCTATGGCGCGGCACGGGTAAGACCCTACCAGCCGAGGTGCTGGGAGATGAGGCCACGTGGCGCAAAGCGCTGTCCGAAGTGGTCGATCTGCCCCGCGATGTGGCCGAATGGCAGGCCGCCGTGGTGCTGGAACTGGGCGATGAAACAGCACGGCTGGGTATAGAAGGCGAGGCAGTGGGCGAGCCTGTGATCCCCGCGAAAGATGTGACTTGGGCACGCAAGTTAAACGCCGATGGCGCGCGCAGCCGCACCGCGCGCGTGCCCGCCGATCTGGTAGCGGTGGGCGATGTCGTCATGGTCAAACCGATCATGGCTGAAGATGGCAGTTTTGATCATTATTCGCTGCGCCAAGTGCCCGAAGTGCAAGGCGGATTTATGGCGATGGACGTGAATACAGGCCGCGTGATGGCCATGCAGGGCGGGTTTTCGTACCAATCCTCGGTCTTCAACCGCGCCACGCAAGCCACGCGCCAGCCTGGCAGCTCGTTCAAACCCTTTGTCTACGCGGCTGCGCTTGACGGCGGATTTACCCCCGCGACCATCGTGGTGGACGCGCCCATTGTCGTGGACACGCCGCAGGGCCTGTGGACACCCAAAAACGCCAGCAACAAATTCTATGGCCCCACGCCCTTGCGCACAGGGATCGAACAGTCGCGTAACCTGATGACCGTGCGTATCGCGCAAGAGGTCACCATGGAAACCGTCGCGCTTTATGCTGAAAAGTTTGGGGTCTATTCCCCGATGCAGCCTTTCTTGGCTAACTCTTTGGGCGCGCAAGAAACCACCTTATTCAAAATGGTCGCCGCCTATTCGATGTTTGCCAATGGCGGCGAGAGGGTGGAACCCACCCTTGTTGACCGCGTTCAAGACCGCTTTGGTGAAACCGTCTACCGCCATGACAAACGCGAATGCGCCGATTGCACGGCAAATACTTTGCCCGCAGGCCAGCCCCTGCGCATCACCACCAACCGCGAGCGGGTGATGAACGCTGTAACGGCCTATCAGCTAACATCCATGCTGCAAGGGGCCATCTCGCGCGGGTCAGGCAGCGGTGTGCGCCTGCCCGTGCCTGTGGCGGGTAAAACGGGCACCACCAACGATGCCAAGGATGTTTGGTTTGTGGGCTATACATCTAACCTCGCGGCAGGGTGCTACATGGGGTATGACCAGCCGCGCAGCCTTGGGCCTGGTGCCTTTGGTGGCACGCTGTGTGTGCCGATTTTCCAAGAATTTATGACCGAGGCCATCAAACGCTTTGGCGGCACGCAGTTTGCAGTGCCTGAGGGCGGTTATTTCCAAATGGTTGACCGCTTTTCTGGCGCGCGCCTTGGCCCTGATGCCAGCGGCGAAAATGTCATCAGTGAATTCTTCCGAACGGGCGATGAGGGGATTTTGGGCATTGATTATGTGGTCGACGGCGGTTTCGGCATGGGGCAGAATCTGCCGCTATTTGCCGTCGGGGAAAGCGACTTTTTTGGTCAAAGAGCTGATGTTGTGACCACATCAGATGGGGTCAGCGTGGCTGTGCCGCAAAAAGCTGATTTTGGCACGCTGTCGTCTGGGGGGCTGTACTAGGGGGCTGCGCCCCCCCTCTTGCCGCTTGGCCTGCGGCGCGCTAGAGGAAGGGCAATTCAAAGGAAGCCCAAATGCGCGCCGAAACCCAAGGCCATATTGACCAAATCACCAAATCTTTGCGTCTTCTGGCGCAGCGAATGGATCTGCCGACCATCGATCACCGTCTTGAGGAATTCAACGCGATGATCGAGGATCCGAACCTGTGGAACGATCCTGCCCGCGCGCAAAAGCTGATGCGCGAGCGTCAGGCGGTGCTGGATCAACTGTCCACCTACCGTTTGATCGACAGCGGTTTGAACGATAATGTCGAACTGATCGCATTGGGCGAGGTCGAGGGCGACGCGGAAATAGTCACCGAAGCCGAGGCTGCATTAAAGGCGCTTCTTGAAGTCGCGGCGGCCAAAGAGTTAGAGGCGCTGCTAAACGGCGAGGCAGATTCCAACGATACGTTTTTGGAGATTAACGCAGGCGCTGGCGGTACGGAAAGCTGCGATTGGGCATCTATCCTCGCGCGCATGTATGTGCGCTGGGCCGAGAAAAAGGGCTATAAGGTAGAACTACAGTCTGAAACCGCAGGCGACGAGGCAGGGATACGCAGCGTGGCTTACAAGATTTCGGGCCATAATGCCTATGGCTGGCTAAAATCAGAAAGCGGGGTGCACCGTCTTGTCCGCATCAGCCCGTTTGATAGCGCCGCGCGCCGCCATACCAGTTTTTCCAGCGTGTGGGTCTATCCTGTGGTGGACGAGAATATCGATATCGACATTCCCGACCGCGACATTCGCATTGATACCTACCGCAGTTCGGGCGCGGGCGGCCAGCACGTGAACACCACCGATTCGGCGGTGCGGATCACCCACTTGCCCACCAATATCGTTGTGACCAGTTCGATGAAATCGCAGCACCAGAACCGCGAGATTTGCATGAACGCCCTGCGCTCACGCCTGTATCAGTTGGAACTGGACAAGCGGAATGCCGCGATCAACGCCGCGCATGAAAATAAGGGCGATGCGGGTTGGGGCAACCAAATCCGTTCTTATGTCTTGCAGCCCTACCAAATGGTCAAAGACCTCCGCACGGGGCATGAAACATCCGACACTTCGGGTGTTTTGGATGGCGATCTGGATAAGTTTATGGCCGCAACTTTGGCAATGGACGTGGCAGGCAAATCGCGCGCCGAAGCAATGGCCGACGAATAAGTCACGATGTGGTGGAGTGGCTTTGGCGTGATTGCGCCTTGCTGGGCCCTATTTTGTGGTCTCTCGGCCAAAACAGTTACGGCAAACAAAAAGCGCGCCGAAAGGCGCGCTTTTACGATGAAGTCGGGGTCAGCTATTCTTCTTTAGGGGCAGCTGCAACGCGGCGAGACGAACTTGGCGCGCCCGATGCGCGACTAGATGCCAGCGGGTCGTCTTGGCGCTGAACTGTGCCTTCAAACTGCGCACCTGATTCAATGGCGATGGCTTTGTGGATAATGTCGCCTTCCACGCGCGCCGACGAGGTCAAACGCACCTTCAGTCCGCGCACTGTGCCCTGTACACGGCCATTGATCACGATATCGTCAGCTACCACTTCGCCGCGGATATTGGCAGATTCTCCCACAGTCAGCAGGTGGGCGCGGATATCGCCCTCAATCGTGCCTTCCACCTGAATATCGCCTGTGGTTTTCAGATTGCCTGTGATGGTCAAATCCGAAGACAGCAGCGATGCTGCAACTTTCACCTTAGGCGCAGACGAGGTGAAGTCCATCGTTGGCTTTGCCGCAGGGCTTTCAACCGATTCGCCCGATACCGATTCGCCTGGTTTCGAGGGTTCGTTGATGCGTGTTTTAGAAAACATTTTGTCCAGCCTTTATAAAAGTCATTGGGTTTTTAGCAGATCCGCCAATGCGAACCTCGTAGTGAAGATGTGTGCCAGTCGAGCGGCCAGAATTCCCCATATCACCTATACGATCACCGCGCGACACTTTTTGACCAAGTTCGACGCGAACTTGCGCCAAATGGCCATACCGCGTTTCAAATCCGTGGGCGTGGCGAATTTTCACAAGCCGCCCGTATCCGCTTTGCCAGCCAGCATGAGTCACGACGCCGTCTGCCGTGGCATAAATGGGCGAGCCGTAGGCCCCTGCCATATCCTGCCCCTCATGCCCGCGAATACCGCGCCCAAACGGATCGCGGCGGTTACCAAATCCCGAAGTGTATCGTACGGCCGTTCTCACTGGCATAGCAAAGGGTGTTTTAAAGGCTGCTTCGCGATACTGGTCTATCTCTTGCAGGCCCAGCAAAATGGAATTGGCCCGTACCTCTTCGGCGTAAGGGGCCTGATTGCGCGTGGATAGGCGAATGGGCGTCAATGGCCCGCCTTGCCCTTCATACCCGCTTTTTGCGGCATCTACCAATGTCTCCGGGTCAAGCCCCGCGTCGCGGAACATTTTATCCAGCGGCTCGACGGTCACTTTCAATGCCTGTTCGATCTGGCCGAAAATAACATCGTTGCGGGTTTCCAGCGCGCGCTTGGCTGATTCGACGGCTGCAAACTTTTCATCCGCTTCGGCTGCTAATTTTTCGGCCCCATCACGTTGCAAAGCCGTTTGGCCCAAAGTGTCGGTGACATAGGCCAGTGAAGCCGCCACATCGCGCTGGCGCGCCTCGGCTGTGCCACT
>CAXNJD010000055.1:0-6734 GCA_964202545.1 Cypionkella sp. | reverse complement strand
CAGCGCGCGCCAATCAATTTCGCTGGCGCGCTGGATCAGCTGGGCATAGGCGCAGCCCGCATTTGCCCCAACCTCGACCAAGCGGCGCGAGTTGGAGGAATTCGGCGCGCCGATGACCAGCAGCGCGTCAATCTTGCTCGCAATCGCCTTGACGGCGGCTTGGCGGTTGGTGGTGGCATAACAGATGTCTTCTTTGTGCGGCCCGATAATGGCGGGAAAGCGCGCTTGCAGGGCGGCAACAATGCCAGCGGTATCATCCACCGATAGGGTGGTTTGCGTGATATAGGCCAACTTGGCCGCATCGCGCGGGGCAAGGTGCGCCACATCTTCGGCGGTTTCCACCAGTAAAACCTCGCCTTCGGGCAATTGGCCCATGGTGCCGATGGTTTCAGGATGGCCCGCATGGCCGATCATCACCATTTGCAGCCCTGCCTCATAATGGCGCTGCGCCTCGTTATGCACTTTGGTCACCAAAGGGCAGGTGGCATCGACGGCGATCAGTTGGCGGGCATTTGCTGCCGCTGGCACCGATTTTGGCACGCCGTGGGCGGAAAAAACCACGGGGCGGTCGGTGGGGCATTCGTCTAATTCTTCGACAAAGATAGCCCCTTTCGCGCGCAGGGCATCGACCACGAATTTGTTATGCACAATCTCGTGGCGCACATAAACAGGCGCGCCCCATTTCTGAAGCGCAAGTTCAACGATTTTGATCGCGCGATCCACGCCCGCGCAAAACCCGCGCGGGGCGGCAAGGTACAGTGTCAGCGGTGGCAGCGCACTCATGTCTCATCCTATGGTTTTTGCAAACTTTAGGCGGGCTAGGCGCGCAGGTCTAGGCCTTGTCGCAGCGCAGGAGCTATTTTGCAGTCGCGGCTTCGGTCTCATATTCGGGGCGCGGCTCGCGCGGGGGGCGGCCGATGACATCGCGCAGCTCGTCCAGTTCGATGAAATTGTCGCATTGGCGGCGCAGCTCGTCCGAAATCATGGGCGGCTGGCTGCGGATGGTGGACACAACCGATACGCGCACGCCTTGGCGCTGCAAGCTTTCGATCAATGGGCGGAAATCGCCATCGCCCGAAAACAGCACAATATGGTCAACATGGGGGGCCAGTTCCATCGCATTGACCGTCAGTTCGATATCCATATTGCCCTTGACCTTACGGCGGCCCATCGAATCAGTATATTCTTTGGCGTTTTTGGTCACCATGGTAAAGCCGTTGTAGTTCAGCCAATCGACCAACGGGCGCAGGGGCGAGTATTCGTCATTTTCCAGCAGCGCGGTATAGTAAAAGGCGCGTAGCAATTTGCCGCGCCGCAAAAACTCTGTGCGCAACAGCTTGTAATCTATATCAAATCCCAGCGCCTTGGACGCTGCATACAGATTTGACCCATCGATGAATAGTGCAAGCCGCTCGTCTTTGTAAAACAAAATTTACCCCTTTTTTCTGCCACTTTGTCAAATGCGTTATCGTCAAACCTCGCCACAAAGCCATCCATTAACCATTATGCCTAGCATTTTCAGCAAATGGATACCCAGTAGAATAATTGGTCTATATCAGGATAATCGGACTAGGCAAGCGGGGCGCGATGATTTTACACAGGGCTCCACAGAGCGCCCAAAAAGGTAGCAAGATATGAAGGTGTTGATCGCGCTAGGGGCGAATTTGATTAATCAGGGCGTATCGCCCCATGAAACGCTAGTTCAGGCGTTCCGCGATATTGAAGCCGAAGGATTTTCGGTGGTTAAGCGCAGCCACTTTTTCCGAACACCCGCCTTTCCTGTGGGGTCTGGGCCAGATTACGTCAATGCGGCCGCGCACGTTGAGATTGCGGGCAGCCTAACGCCCGAGCAGGTATATGCCCACTTGGCCAAGATCGAGGCCAAGCATGGGCGCGAACGGCTGCAGCGCTGGGGCGGGCGGACGCTGGACATTGATATCCTCGCAATGGAAGGCCGCGTCGCGCCCGATCGTGCCGCATTTTTGCATTGGGCCAATCTGGACAGCGCCGCGCAGCGCCAGACCGCCCCGAACCAAATGATTGTGCCCCATCCGCGCCTGCATGAACGTGCCTTTGTTTTGGTGCCGCTTCTGGATATTGCGCCAGATTGGCAGCATCCTGTCTACGGACAAACTGTGCGCCAGATGCACGATGCCCTGCCAAAGATCGAGCGTGACGGCGTGGTGCCGCTGACTGCTTAACATCGGATCGATTATACCCTTGTCAATTGAATAAATCCCGCCTAGGTAGGCGCTTTCACAGCCCTTCCTGTATTGGAGTGTCCTCATGGCCCGCGTGACGGTAGAAGATTGCGTTGACAAAGTTCCCAACCGGTTTGAACTGGTGATGCTGGCCGCGCACCGCGCCCGCGAGATGCAGGCAGGATCGAACCCAACGGTTGACCGCGACAATGACAAAAACCCCGTTGTTGCCCTGCGCGAAATTGCCGAGGAAACCCAGCTTGCCGAAAGCCTGCGCGAGCGGATGATCGAAAGCTATCAGACCCAGATCGAAGTCGACGAGCCTGAAGAAGATCAGATGGCGCTGTTGATGACAGGCGATATCGACAGGCCTGCCCATGATGACATGAGCGAGGAAAAACTTCTGCGTGCCCTTATGGAAGCACAAGGGGATAACTAACTGGGAACGTGCGGGCGATGATGCCCATCGGGGCAAACATATGATCGATGTCGAAGACCTGATCGCCCTTGTTCGAAACTATAACCCGCGCAGCAATTCAGACCTGATCCGCGCCGCGTACGCCTATGGGCGGGATATGCACGATGGTCAGTTTCGCAAATCGGGCGAGCCGTACTTTACCCACCCCGTCGCCGTTGCCGCCATTTTGACAGAACAGCATTTGGATGATGCCACCATCATCACGGCTCTTTTGCATGACACTATCGAAGATACCAAATCCACCTATACCGAGGTGGAACGCATGTTTGGCGCTGAGGTTGCCGAATTGGTCGATGGTGTAACAAAACTGACCAATTTGCAGTTGTCATCGACCGAAAGCCAGCAGGCGGAAAACTTTCGCAAGCTGTTCATGGCCATGTCCAAAGACCTGCGGGTGATTTTGGTCAAACTCGCCGATCGCTTGCACAATATGCGCACCATAAAATCGATGAAGCCCGAAAAGCAGGCGCAAAAAGCGCGCGAGACGATGGAGATCTACGCCCCCCTTGCAGGCCGCATGGGGATGCAATGGATGCGCGAGGAATTGGAAGACCTGTCCTTTCGCGTGATCAACCCCGAAGCGCGCAGTTCGATCATTCGGCGGTTCTTGATCTTGCAGCGCGAGGCGGGCGACGTGGTGCACCAGATCACCGGCGATATCATGACCGAACTCGACAAGGTGCAGATTGATGCATCTGTCTATGGGCGCGCGAAAAAGCCCTATTCGATTTGGCGCAAAATGCAGGAAAAGGATTTGGCCTTTTCGCGCCTGTCCGACATTTACGGCTTTCGCGTGATCTGCCGTGATGTGGGCGATTGTTACCGCATTTTGGGGGTTATTCACCAACGTTGGCGCGCGGTGCCGGGGCGGTTTAAAGATTACATCAGCCAACCCAAGGGCAACGGGTATCGTTCGATCCACACCACAGTTTCTGGCCGCGATGGCAAGCGGGTCGAGGTGCAGATTCGCACCCGCGAAATGCACGAAGTGGCCGAGGCGGGGGTGGCTGCGCATTGGTCTTACCGCGAAGGCGTGCGCGCCAAGAACCCCTTTGCAGTAGACCCCGCGCGCTGGATCGCATCTATGACCGAACGGCTCGACGAAGGGGATACGTCGGAGTTTTTGGAAAACGTCAAGCTAGAGATGTATTCCGATCAGGTGTTTTGCTTTACTCCAAAAGGCGATGTTATTCAGTTGCCGCGCGGGGCAACGCCTTTGGACTACGCCTATTCAATCCACACCCGCATCGGCAATTCTTGCGTATCGGCCAAAATTGATGGAATTCGCGTGCCTTTATGGACGCGCCTGAAGAATGGCCAAGCGGTCGAGATCATCACCGCCGAAGGGCAAAAGCCGCAAGTTAGTTGGATTGATATTGTCACCACAGGCCGCGCCAAGGCGGCTATTCGGCGATCTTTGCGTGAAGAGGATCGCGGGAGGTTCATGCGGCTGGGCCAAGAACTGGCGCGCGCAGCTTTTGAACATGTGGGCAAAAAGGCCACCGATAAGGCGCTGCGTACAGGGGCCAAGCTGCTGGGCTACAGCGACGACGAAGACCTGCTGGCCGCCCTTGGCAGCGCCGAAGTTACCGCGCGCCGCGTGGTCGAGGCGCTTTATCCTGATCTGTCGGCCAAAGCGGGCGACGAGGTGGACAGCACTCGCGCCGTGGCGGGCCTTACCGCCGATCAAAGCTTTGTGCGCGCGCCCTGCTGCCAACCTTTGCCGGGCGAGCGGATTGTCGGCATTACCTATCGTGGGCGCGGCGTGCTGGTACATTCCATCGATTGCCCTGCTTTGGCCGAATTGGAATCACAGCCCGCGCGCTGGGTCGATCTGCACTGGCATTCGGGCCGCCATGCCGCGGTCAACACAGTTACACTAGATGTGGCCATCGCCAATGACACGGGCGTTCTAGGCCGTATCTGCACCCTTGTCGGCGAGCAAAAGGCCAATATCTCTGATCTGCGGTTTACGGAACGGAAACCAGATTTTTATCGGCTTTTCATCGACGTGGACTTGCGCGACGTTGAACACTTGCACATGGTGATGACGGCGCTAGAGGCAGAGACGGATGTGGCACAAGTCACCCGTCACAGAGATGTCACTCGCAAGCCTTAGGAGGCGGCAAGACGTTATGAAGAAAGTAGGGCGGCGTGGTATTTAGGCGTTCAAAACCGTTGGGATGGGGGGCTTGGCTGATTGCCATGGTCTATCCGCGCGGCGGATTCGTGCGGGCGACACGCTATGTAATGCACCGCATGTCCCGCCTGCCAGATGATCCCTACCGCGTGGCGCGCGGCGTATTTGCAGGCTGCTTTGTAGGGTTTCTGCCCCTGCCTGGATTACAGTTTTTGGCGGCTTGGGGTGCTGCGCTGTTGATGCGAGGCAACATCTTGGCCGCGCTTTTGGGTACGTTTAACACCAATCCCATCACCACTCCGTTCTTCGCGGTGTTTTCCCTATCCTTTGGCCATCGTATATTGGGCATCGAAGCACCGCTTAGCGCGCGCGGGATTGGCCGCGCCTTTGCCAACGCAGGCGAAGACCTTTGGCGCAATTTCATGGCCATTTTTAATGATGACAAAATGCAATGGGATGGGTTGCTGCGCTTTTGGCACGAGATCTATGTGCCCTATTTCATAGGGGCCTTTATTGCTGGGTTCGTTTTGTCGGCTATCGCCTATTACGTAACGATCCCGATTGTGCGCGCAAACCAAAAGGCCCGCGCCGCCAAGGCGGAAGAGCGCAGCGAAAAGCGTGGTCGGCTGCGTTCGGCTATCTCGGCAGCGGCGGCACGCGTCAAACCACGGCGCGAAAACGGAGAGGCAGAGGACAGCCATGACAACACCTAAACTTCGCCTTGGCGTGAATATTGACCACGTGGCAACCCTGCGCAACGCGCGCGGCAGTGCTTGGCCAGACCCGTTGCGCGCGGCCCTTTTGGCCGAGGCGGCAGGCGCCGATGGCATCACCGCGCATTTGCGCGAAGACCGCCGCCATATTCGCGACGCAGATATGGACGCGTTGCGCGCGGGCATTGGCATTCCACTGAATTTTGAATGCGGGGCCACGGCCGAGATGCAGGAGATTGCCCTGCGCCTAAAACCACATGCCGTTTGCCTGGTGCCCGAAAAGCGCGAGGAACGCACCACCGAAGGCGGGCTTGATGTGGCAGGCGATGACAATCGCCTTGCAGCCTATATAGCGCCGCTGCGCGATGCCGGCTGCCGCGTTTCAATGTTCATCAGCCATGATCCGCGCCAGATCAAGGCATCTGCACGTATCGGCGCGGCAGTCGTCGAACTGCACACGGGACTTTATTCCGACCTTCACGCGGAAGGGCGCGTGACGGAGGCAGAGGCGGAATTGCAAGCCCTGCGCGCAGGCGCGGCGCTGGCGCATTCACTGGGCCTAGAGGTGCATGCAGGCCACGGCCTTACCTATGACAACGTCACCCCCATCGCGGCCATCCCTGAATTGGTGGAGTTGAACATCGGCCATTTCCTGATGGGCGAGGCGGTGTTCTTGGGCCTTGGCCCTGCCATCGAGGAAATGCGCCGCCTGATGGATTTGGCGCGGGCGGGGTAAGGCCATGATCCTTGGCATCGGAACCGATCTTGCCAATATCGAACGGATCCAAGGCACGCTAGACCGCTTTGGTGATCGGTTCCGTAACCGTGTCTTTACGCCATTAGAACAGGCCAAGGCCGCCAGCCGCCCATATGGCGAGGCGGCAACCTATGCCAAACGATGGGCGGCTAAAGAGGCTTGTTCCAAGGCGCTGGGCACGGGGCTGGCAATGGGTATTTCTTGGATTGATATGGCCGTATCTAACATGCAGACGGGCCAGCCAGTCATGCATCTTACAGGCTGGGCCGCCGAACGTTTGGCGCAGATGACGCCCGCAGGGCACGAGGCGGTGGTACATGTGACCCTGACGGATGCCCATCCTTGGGCGCAAGCATTTGTTGTGATCGAAGCGCGGCCAATAGCCTAATGCGCCGCTAAAACAGGGCTGCGCGAAACTTGACTCTTTTGCCACGCGCGCGCATGA
>CAXNJD010000054.1:0-6790 GCA_964202545.1 Cypionkella sp. | reverse complement strand
AGGTAGACAGCAGCAGCGCCGAAGATATGCCGATGACAATCGAAATCATCGCAAAACTTTTCAGGAAATATCCCGTTTGCGCCTGCGCGCTCAGCGCCTCTAGCAGTTGCGCGCCGTCTTTGGTCCACGACGTTGCGGGCAGGCCCGTTTGTGCGGAGATAAGCGCGGCTGTGGTATCTGCAGCATACAGATCGAACAGCTTAATCTCGATACGGCTTAGGCTTTGCGGCATGGCAAATAGGCTGCGCGCTGTGCCGATGCTAACATAAGCGCGGCCGCGATCCATTCCGCCGCCTGCGCCAATTTGGTAGATGCCCGATAGGGTTAGCGTTGCCTCTGCGCCATTCGTGGATTGCAAGGTTACACTTTGGCCAAGGGAAAGATGCAGATCATCGACCAGGCTTTGCCCCAGCACCACCGCACCTGCGCGCAGCGATACATCCCCCGCCACAAGGTAGCCAGCAAGGTTGGTGATGGCAGATTCGCGCCCCATTTCCAGCCCTGTGACCGACACTTGCGCCGCCTGCAAACCACGGCGCAGGACCGCAGCCCCTGTAATTTGCGGTGAGACGGCCTTGACCTGCGGCAGGGCGGCAATCAGGGGCAAGAATGCAGCCGCATCGGTCAGCGACTGCGCGTCACTGCCGCTTTGGGCAACCATCAGAACCGTTCCGTTCAGGGCGGTCAGTTGCGGCGGATCGACCGCCTCAGCGGCAATGGTGATATGGGACATATCCCCTGCCGTGCGCGCCAGAATAAATTCGGCCAGCCCGCCGATCAGCGCGGACATGAAGATAAAAATGAACACCCCCAGCGCCACGCCCACCACCAACAGCGCGGTTTGCGATTTTGAGGCGGTCAGATACCGCCCCGCGATTTTCAGCGCATACAGCATCAGTTTGCGCCTGCACTGGCCGTTGCGCGTTGGCCTTCGGTTACGCCTTCGGCTGTGACGATGATAACATCCCCTGGGGTGATGCCTTTGGTGACGATCAGCCGATCAGCGGGCCATTCTATTGTGCTCACCTCTGCCCATTGCGCCGTGCCGTTTTGAAGCAAAAACACACCGCCGTCTTGCAGCGCGCTGCGCGGAACCGTTAAGGCAGGGCGCTGGTCGACAAGGATGTTGGCGGTTACAGTCAGGCCAACGGCGGCCTGAACGGGCGTATCGAAGGCCAGCTTTACCCCCAGCCCGCCTGTAGCCCCATCGACGCGCGGGGCCACAAAGGCCACCTTACCCGCCAGCACATCGCGCGTTCCAATCAATTGCAGCATCGCGGTCTGGCCTATTTCAATCTGACTGGCATAGGTTTCATCCACGCTTGCCTCCACCACCAGCGCCGACAAGTCGGCCAGCGTGAACAGGGGGCTGGACGGGTCTACCAACTGGCCTGTGTCTACGGCTGCGGTTATCACTGTGCCGCGCATCGGTGCTTTCAGTGTAAACCTCCCCAGTTGAATACTCGCCTGCGCAAGCAGCGCATCCAAACGCAGCACATCTTGCGCCGCACTGGCCGAATCTTGGCGGCTGGTCTCTAGTGCGGCGGGCGAGGTGACTTGCTGCAGTTTGGCATCGCGGGCGTAGCTTTCTGCCGCTTGGGCGGCGCGCATGCGGCCCTGTGCCAGCGCAGTCTGTGCCTGCACAACACTGGCAATTTGTATCCCAGGATCCAGCGTGGCCAGCACTGCGCCGCGCGCCACAACGTCGCCCTCTTTTGCCATAACTTGCAAAACTGTGCCTGTGACGGAAACGCGCATCGCCACGGCGTTCAAAGGCGCGATTTTACCGTTTACCGCCAAAAGGCGGGTGGTTTGGCTGATTGCGGCCACCTCTACCTGAACGAGCCGCGCGTTTAGCACCCGCGCCTGCCACCACCACCCCGCTGCCCCGATGAACAACGCAGCCCCCAGAACAATCGCGACCATAACCTTTGCGGTTGGCTTTTGCAGCGCGCTCATATTCAGTAATCCTCATCCTTGCATCGCGTTAGGCTAACGCAAAGGAAAGCATGCAGGCTGAGGCGTGTTAGCGCGTTGTGCCGCCGCCCATGGGTAAGTGCATACATTCCGCGTTGGCGCATTGCCGCGCGGTCACCCGCAAGGAGCAGGCACATGGCACTAGAAAACACACTTTTGAAAAACGCAGCCTCGGATTATGATGCCGTCATGGCGCAGATGGTGACGTTGCGCGACGATATCGCAAGCGTGGCCCATGCAGTTCAATCCATAACCTCGGCGCGCAGTCATGCGCTGGGAAAAGACATTAGCGAAGGTCTGAACAATTCGGCGCAATATTTGGGGCGCAAGGGCCATCAGGCGGATGTCCGTGTGGAAACTGCCATTGCCGCCAATCCGTATATCGCGCTGGGCCTTGCGGCGGGAATGGGCGTGCTGCTTGGCGCGCTGACACGGCGATAAGGTGCGATCATTTGAAATGATCGGGCGCGGCCTTTTGGCCGCGCTTAGGGCCCAGATTCGCAGACAGTTTGCGCAAATGGCCACTGTCGCGGCAGGGTTCGGCCTTGTGATATTTGGGGTTGGGCTGGTTGCCATTGGTGCAGTTTTCGCCCTTGCGCAGCAAATCGGGCCGATCGCCGCCTTTTGTGGCAGTGGCGCTGTTTTCATTTTGGTCGGCGTTATTGCGGTTCAAGCCATGCGCCAAAGTGGCACAGCGGCACAGCCAGCCGTCCCGCCCACCCGGCCAGAGTGCGAGCCACCGAGTTCCGAGATGCCAGCCGCCACCGCTGTGGTTTTTGTGCTTGGGTTCATGGCGATCCGCGCCCTTTTGCGCGCAAAAGGCGGCAGGCAGGACTAACCTACCCTAATAACTCTTAACCGCCAAAGCGCATACCGCTGCCCATGGCCAAAAAGCCAAAGCCATTTAGCAGCCACAGCACAACGGCAACCACAATCACGGCGTTCAAAATAGATTTGATCCGCCCATCCATGGGCAAGTATCGGTTTACAAGGCCCAGCACCACGCCGACGACGATTAGGGTAAAGATCACATTAATTAGGGGCATTCCACGTTCCTTTGTGTTGAGCGACCAAGATCGCGTTGAGCCACACTGGAGCATTTTCAACTGTAGAAGACTGATCGCCATTAGCTTGATGTGGGTTTGCAATGCTGCGAACTGCATTGTTGGATTGCTGGCCCTATTGGGTTTCACTTAGTCACTTCTTGTCAAAGAAGCTGACCCAAGCCGTTTAATCTGCTCTCAATTTGTGGAGAGGCCGTCCCAAAAAGGACGGGCACGTGAAGATTCGATTCACAGTCGAATAGATCATTGCGATGATTAAAGCATAGGAAACTGGCGATCGGAGGGCAGATATATGCCGTCAGTTAGGGATCAGCGAAGGGACGTTTTGCACATATAAATCGCAGTATGGGGGGCAAGCCATCGGATGTGAAACGGCTGCGGGCGCTTGCAAACGAGAAATCTAAGCCGAAGAAAGTGTTGGCGGAACGGATGCTTGATCGCGCGATTGGCTGATGCCCAATGGCGGGGACATTTTGCGAAGCATCAATTCAAAGAAGTGGCGACGATCGATGCAAAGCGGCAAGCTGTCGGGCATCTGTGCGCAATGAAAAGGTTCAGTGAGCGCCCGCTGGGCCGGCAAGGCCCTTTAAATCGGCCGATCAAGGGTGCGCTATCAATCGGTGAGCGCTGACATTGGCGATTGTGCTGATCAAGCAATACTTCGAATTTGCCCATAATCTGGCGGACGAATTCTATGTGCTACAGCGCGTAGCCGTGGCTTGGCATGCATGGCACGAAGGCTGAATTGGACAAGGCCGTGCTGAAGACAGCTTTTTCGTTTTGATCTTTGGCCAAAAGTCTGCGTGACCTATTGGGCCGTTGTGTCAAGACTTCCCATTGAATTGGTCATTCCCCCCAAGGCGCGTGGCGCTTGGGGGGTTTTATCAGCCAAGTATGCTAGTAAACTCGATTGTGTTGTTTAGCAGCGTTTGAAGGTTGCTAATTCCTTGAACAGTTAAGGACATCGAATTTTCACCAGTGCCGAAGGTTAGTGTTATCGTATTGGCGGCGCTATTGATGGTCGCAATCGCTTGAAGTTCGGCCAAATTTATATCCGCATCCCCGCGCCAATTCAAATACAGCCTATCACCTTGGGCCACGTTGAAATCGGTAATCCGATCTGTACCAGAGGATAGGTCAACGCGATCAACATCAAAATCAAAATAGAAATAATCTGCGCCAAGCCCACCTGTCAGCGTGTCTAAATCGCGGCCAGATCCGCCATACAGGATGTCGTTGCCATCGCCGCCCAGCATCACATCACTGTCAAAGCCGCCGTAGAGAACATCATTGCCCGCGCCGCCATTCAGGGTGTCCCTGCCAGCCCCTCCGCTTAAACCATCGTTGCCAGCATCGCCAAAGATTTGATCTGCACCGATGCTGCCGTCGATAGTATCGTCCCCGTTGCCGCCAAATGCTGCACCCGTGGCACTATCATCGCCCAGATAGATGTTATCTACGCCATCGCCGCCATAGATCAGGTCTATGCCAGCGTCGCCATACAGGAAATCATCCCCCGTGCCGCCGTACAGCGTGTCTGCGCCCTCGCCGCCCATAACTGTGTCGCTACCCGCATCGCCATTTAGCAGATCGTTGAACGAGCCGCCGAATAAATGATCGTTCCCGTCACCACCAAAGACAGTGTCGTTGCCATCACCGAAGGCACCGCCAAGTTGTTCGTCGCCAAACAAGCGATCATTGCCCGCGCCGCCATAAATAAGGTCGCCGCCCGCATTTCCAGCCAAAGTGTCATCGCCGTCTGCGCCATTGATCGTATCGCCATCGCCACCGCCAAAGATCGAATCGTTGCCAGCGGCGCCTGACAGGCTGTCGCGCCCATCGCCACCTTCGATGGAATCGCGTCCAGCGCTGCCAGTAACTGTGTCATTACCCGCGCCGCCATAGGCGTTCTCTTCGGCGTCGGTCAGGGTGATGATGTCATTGCCCGCGTCGCCATAAATCGTATCAATACCTGCGCCGCCCAGCAGCGTGTCGTTGCCATCGCCGCCATAGATTAGGTCATTGCCCGACCCGCCAAAAATAGCGTCTGCACCGCCGTCGCCATACATCCCCGCATCGGTGGTTGCGGAAAACAACCGATCGTTGCCATCGCCGCCGTAAAGGATGTCACTATATTCACTGCGCGCGCCTGAATACAGCAAATCGTTCCCAGCGCCGCCGTACAGATTATCGTCGCCCGCATCGCCATACAGCGTGTCATTGCCTGCGCCGCCAAACAGAACATCATCGCCGCCGCCGCCGACCAGACTATCATTGCCAAACAGCGCACCCGCCGTAGTGTCATCACCATAAATCGTATTGGCATTCGCCGTGCCGTTCAGGCTATCGTCGCCAGCGCCGCCAAAATTAAGGCCTCGGTTCAGCGCCGTGATGCGGTCATTGCCCGCGCCGCCAAAGGCGCGGTCGCTGAAGATAATGTCATTACCATCTTCCCCATAGGCCAATGCTTCGTATTGACCATAAATCGTGTCATTGCCCGCGCCGCCATAGACAGCTGCGTCGACTGATTGATGAACGCGGTCATCCCCCGCGCCGCCATAGATTAAGATGCCGAAACTTTCCTGATTGACCTCAATCACGTCATTGCCATCGCCGCCTTCTATTCGCGTGCCGTTCTGTAAGGCGGTCAGCGTGTCATTGCCCGCGCCGCCCCGCAGGGTGGAATTGGCTGCGCCTGCCATATTGGAAATACGGTCATCGCCCGCGCCGCCATCTACCAAAACATCCACCAGTTCTACTTGGATGGTATCGTTGCCATCTTCGCCGAACACGCTAGAGCCGCCCGTAATGCTGTCAGCCCCAGCGCCGCCATAGATGGTGTCGCGCTCGCCACTATCAGCATAGTTGGCAAAGATTGTGTCGTTGCCAGCGCCGCCATAGATCGTGTCATTGCCAGCAGTGTCGGAAATGCTGTCGTTGCCATCTTCGCCATACAGCAGATCACGCCCAAAGCCGCCCGTGATGGTGTCATTGCCAAGCCCGCCATACAGCGTGTCGGCAAAACCATCGCCCGCCAGCACATCGTTGCCCGCATCGCCAAATGCCCGCACCGCCGCACCTTCGCCTGCAATGACGCGATCATCGCCGCCGCCGCCGTATACGGTATCGGTGCCATCGCCGCCTGCCACGTTGATCACATCATTGCCAAGCCCGCCATACAGCTGATCTGCGCCGCCATAGCCATAGATCGTGTCGGCGCTCGCGCTGCCCGTGAAGATATCGGCGTTGGTGGTCGTGCCAATCAAGCGGCCATTGATTTCCATCACAACTTGCCCAGCTTCTGCTTGCGCCAAGGTTACGCCAGCCAAGCGCAAGATATCGTCACCGATATCGGGCGTGCGATTGCCGTTATGGTCAAAGATAATTTGCAATGGCGCGCCCAGTGTGCCGCCACTGAAAATAATGCTTGCGGCAAACTGATCGTAAAACTCGTTATCAAGCTGCACCGCCGTCATCAGTGACGTATCCAGCAATATACGGTCTTGGGCGATGCTAAAGTCGGTAACCAAATCATTCCCATCGCCGCGCGTGAAATGTACAATATCGGAATCTAGGCCCGTTGTGATTGTGTCATTGCCAAAGCTGCTAGAGAAGTAATCGTTGCCCGCGCCGCCGTAAAAGTTATCGGCGCCCAAGGTGCCAAGAATCGTGACATCGCCGAACGAGGCCGCAACGGTTCCAATGACCGCGAGTGTATCATCGCCCATGCCGCCATACAGCGTATCTGC
>CAXNJD010000053.1:0-6831 GCA_964202545.1 Cypionkella sp. | reverse complement strand
CAAAGTTTGCGATTTCCACCGAAGAGACGCGCTATTATTTGAACGGGGTTTATATGCATGTCGCCGCGGGCGAAGGCGGTCAAAAACTGCGCTGCGTGGCCACGGATGGCCACCGCCTTGCGCGCA
Organism: Cypionkella sp.; assembly: GCA_964202545.1. GTDB lineage: Bacteria > Pseudomonadota > Alphaproteobacteria > Rhodobacterales > Rhodobacteraceae > Cypionkella. The sequence continues at coordinate 6,705 of CAXNJD010000053.1, read as the reverse complement.
TTGATGCCGATTTGCCAAGTGGCGCGGCAGGGATGCCCGGCGTGATCGTGCCGCGCAAAACGGTTAACGAGTTGAAAAAGCTGCTAGAGAATGACGAGGCCATTATTGCGGTTTCGGTGTCTGAAACCAAAGTCCGCTTTGCCACGCCCGAAATTACCCTGACATCCAAGGTGATTGACGGCACCTTCCCTGATTACACGCGCGTTATTCCGACGGGTAACACCAAGCGGTTGGAAGTGGACGCTGCAGAATTTGCCCGCGCTGTCGACCGCGTGGCCACGGTATCATCAGAGCGGTCGCGCGCGGTGAAATTGTCGCTGGACGAAGACCGTTTGATCTTGTCGGTTAACGCCCCCGATTCGGGCGCAGCGGAAGAAGAACTCGCTGTGGCGTATGGCGATGAGCATTTGGAAATTGGCTTTAACGCCAAGTACTTGTTGGAAATTGCCAGCCAAGTTGACCGCGAAAATGCTGTGTTTATGTTTAACTCATCGGGTGATCCAACCCTGATGCGCGAGGGGAACGATATGTCGGCGGTTTATGTTGTGATGCCGATGCGGGTTTAGGTGCGTCTTTGCGGATAGGGCGGAAGCGGGGGGTTCACACCGCCTAACCCGCGAGCAAGCTCGCGGGTCTGCCCCCGTGGGATATGTGCACCAATGTGAAAGGAAACAGCGTGAGCGGGCTTGCCATTAAGGCCTTGCAGCTAACGCAGTTTCGCAGCCACGCGCGGACGGCGCTGGAGTTTGACGGGCGGCCTGTGGCGATTTCGGGGCCTAATGGCGCGGGCAAGACGAACATTTTAGAGGCTGTTTCGCTGCTGTCGCCTGGACGCGGTTTGCGACGTGCTGGTGCCGAGGATTTGGCACGCAAGCAGGCTGGCGTGGGCTGGAAGGTGACTGCCGATGTGGCGGGGCTTGGCGCGGATCATCAGATTGAAACATGGGCCGAGGCGGGCGCAGCGCGGGCGGTGCGCATCGATGGCAAGGCTGCCCCGCAAACCGCCCTAGGGCGCATTTTGCGCGTGCTGTGGCTGGTGCCTTCCATGGACAGGCTGTGGCTGGACGCTGCCGAGGCGCGGCGGCGGTTTTTAGACCGTATGGCGCTGTCGTTTATGCCCGATCATGCCGAGGCGGTGCTGGCCTTTGAAAAGGCGATGCGCGAGCGTAATCGGTTGCTGAAGGATCAGGTGCATGACGCCCATTGGTATGATGCGCTAGAGGCGCAGATGGCCGTCGCAGGCGCCCAGATCAGCGCCAATCGTGCGCATGCCTTGGCGAGGATTGCACTGGCGCAGGCAGAAGGAGGCGCGTTTCCCGTGGCCGATTTGGCCATCGTCGGCGAGGATGCGCCAGATTTGGCGCAGGCCTTGGCCGCAGGGCGCGCGCGCGATATGGCCGCGGGGCGCAGCTTGATCGGCCCGCACCGCGCCGATCTGCACGCCGTTTATGCCGCAAAAGGCGCGCGTGCAGATCAATGCTCGACAGGCGAGCAAAAGGCGCTGCTGATCAGCTTGATTTTGGCCAACGCCCGTGCCTTGGCGCAGGATTTGGGGGCCGCGCCGATTTTGTTGTTGGACGAGGTGGCCGCGCATTTAGACCCAGCGCGCCGCGCTGCGTTATATGATGAGATTTGCGCGCTGGGGGCGCAGGCACTGATGACAGGCACCGAGGCGGGGTTGTTTGACAGCCTTGGCGCGCGGGGGCAAAGCTTTGCTTTAGAGGAAGGGCAGATTGGGGCGCCATGATTGAATTGATCGCCGATTGGGATGTGACGGCGGCAGATGAGGCGCAGATCGCCCATCTTCTTGCCCGCAGTTTCTCCACTGATTTTGGTGGGCGCAGTTATTTCCAGCAGCGCCCACATTTCAGGCTGATCTGGCGAGAGGGTGGTCAGGTCATTGGTCATATGGCGGTGATGATGCGGGCCATACGTTTGGAAAATGATTTAACCGATGTGGCAGGTTTGGCCGATGTGGCCACTGATCCTGACCATCGCGGCAGGGGAATTGCGGCGGATATGCTGCAAGCCGCCATTGCGCAAGTGCGCCGCACGCAGGCTGACTATTTCCTGTTGTTTGGAACGGCAGCCCTTTATGGCGCGCATGGTTTTTCACCTGCGCAGAACATGATTAGGTATTCTGATTTGCGCGGCGCGGTGACAGGGGCGGTGAAGTTGGAAAAGGCGCTATAGTTGCGGGTTCTGCCATTGCGCGGGCGGGACTGGCCCGTTGATGCCCCCGTAGACTTGCTGGGCCATTTGTTTTGGGGCTGCGGCAAAAGGACATCACATGCATACAAATCTTTACGAACTGGGCCTTTACGCATTGGGGATGCTGGGTCTGTGGGCAGTTCCTGGCCCTGTTTGGGTGGCGCTTACGGCGCGGGCACTTTCAGGTGGGTTTCGCGCGGCTTGGCCATTGGCCGTTGGCGTGGCGCTGGGTGATTTGCTGTGGCCGCTTGCAGCGATTTTGGGCCTGTCGTGGATTCACACTGTTTATGGCGATATTCTAGGCCTGCTGCGCTGGGTGGCGGCGGGGGTGTTCGTTGTCATGGGGGTCATGCTTTTGCGCGCGCCCGCAGGCAGCCTGACGGGCGATAATGCGATGACCAAGCCCGGCCTTTGGGCGGGGTTTACTGTGGGGGTGGCGGCGGTCGTCGGCAACCCAAAGGCGATTTTGTTTTATATGGGCGCGCTGCCAGGCTTTTTTGATTTGGCAGTGCTAACCAAATGGGACATTGCCGCCATTATCGGCATTTCGGCGGGGGTTACATTGGGCGGCAATCTGCTGCTGGCGCTGTTTTTAGACCGCGCGCGCGCGCTGCTTTCCAGCGAGGCGGCGCTGCGGCGGATGAACGTAGGATCAGGCGTTTTGCTGGTGCTGGTTGGGATGATAATTCCCTTTCTATAAACACTAAATCTTGTGGGATAGGCGTGACAACCCCCCGCAGAAACGCTATAAATTGCGGGTGTTTAAGGGGAATATTTTCAATGTCCGACCAGCCGAAACAAACCCAAGCGTATGATGCGGATTCTATCAATGTTCTTAAGGGCTTAGAGGCCGTTCGCAAGCGCCCAGGAATGTATATTGGCGATACCGACGATGGGTCGGGCCTGCATCATATGGTTTACGAAGTTGTGGACAACGGCATCGATGAGGCGCTGGCAGGCCACGCTACTGCGGTGACCGTGATTATTCATTCCGATAGCAGCATTTCGGTGCGTGATAATGGGCGGGGAATCCCCGTGGACATCCACCAAGAAGAGGGTGTTTCGGCTGCCGAAGTGATTATGACCCAGTTGCATGCGGGAGGGAAATTTAACAACACCGACGAGTCTGGCAATGCCTATAAGGTATCTGGCGGGTTGCACGGGGTGGGCGTTTCGGTAGTAAATGCGCTGTCGGAATGGCTGGAGCTGACGGTTTGGCGCAACGACAAAGAATATCGCGCGCGTTTTGAACATGGCGATTGCACTGTGCATGTGTATGAGGTGGGGCCAGCGCCCGGGCAAAAAGGCACGCAAGTGCGGTTCTTGGCCAGCGCAAAAACCAATATCCCCGAAGGCACTTTTTCGAACCTAGAATACAGCTTCAAAACCCTAGAAAACCGCCTGCGCGAACTAGCGTTTTTGAATTCAGGCGTGCGGATTATTGTGCGCGACGAGCGACCTGCAGAACCTTTGCACACCGAACTGTTCTATGAGGGCGGGGTGCGGGAATATGTCAAATATCTGGACCGTTCCAAAACATCTATCATGCCCGACCCGATCTATATGATTGGTGAGCGGGGCGGCATCACTGTTGAAGTCGCGATGTGGTGGAATGACAGCTATAATGAGATGGTACTGCCGTTCACGAATAATATTCCCCAGCGCGATGGAGGCACCCATATGGCGGGCTTTCGCGGGGCGCTGACACGCTGTGTGGGGGCCTATGCCCAGACCTCGGGCATAGCCAAACGTGAAAAGGTTGACTTTACCGGCGATGACGCGCGCGAAGGGCTGACATGTGTTTTGTCGGTGAAAGTGCCTGATCCAAAATTTTCCAGCCAGACGAAGGATAAGCTCGTCTCATCCGAAGTGCGCCCTGCGGTGGAAAATCTGGTCAACGAAAAGCTGTCGGAATGGTTTGAAGAAAACCCTGCCAATGCGAAAATCATTGTGGGCAAGATCATTGAGGCAGCGCTTGCCCGCGAGGCGGCGCGCAAGGCGCGGGAACTCACCCGCCGCAAGACAGCGCTGGATGTGGCAAGTCTTCCTGGAAAGCTGGCCGATTGCCAAGAGCGCGATCCGTCTAAATCTGAACTGTTTCTGGTCGAGGGTGATTCTGCAGGCGGCAGCGCCAAGCAGGGGCGTTCGCGCGCCAATCAGGCGGTTCTGCCACTGAAAGGCAAAATCCTAAACGTCGAACGCGCGCGGTTTGATCGGATGCTGGCCAGCCAAGAAATTGGCACGCTGATCACAGCGCTGGGCACGGGCATTGGGCGCGACGAGTTTAACATCGGCAAGCTGCGTTATCATAAGGTTGTCATTATGACCGACGCCGATGTGGACGGCGCGCATATTCGCACGTTGCTGCTCACGTTCTTTTTCCGTCAAATGCCGCATCTTATTGAAGGCGGGTATTTGTATATCGCGCAGCCGCCGCTGTATAAGGTCGCGCGGGGCAAGTCTGAGGTTTATCTAAAGGATCAATCCGCGCTGGAAGATTATCTGATTGAAATGGGAATCGAGGGTGCCGTGCTGCGTCTGAAGTCGGGCGAAGAACTTGCGGGCGCCGACCTTGCCCGCGTGATCGAGGCGGCGCGCCAATTCCGCCGCATTCTGGACGCCTTCCCCACCCATTACCCGCGCGTCATATTGGAACAGGCCGCGCTGGCAGGGGCATTTGATGCGGGCCGCGCTGATGGTGATTTGCAGGGGCTGGCAGACGCTGTGGCCGCGCGGCTGAATTTGGTAGCCGCCGAATATGAAAAGGGCTGGACGGGACGGATTACCCAAGACAGCGGCATCCGCCTATCGCGCATTCTGCGCGGGGTTGAAGAACTGCGCACGCTCGACGGCGCAGTGCTGCGTTCGGGCGAGGGGCGACGGCTGGCGACCACCTCAAAGGACAGCCGCGATGTCTACCGCGATGTGGCAAAGCTGGTGCGCAAAGACCGCGAGCAGATGGTGTTTGGGCCGATTGACCTGCTGAAAACCATTCTGGCTGAGGGCGAAAAGGGGCTAACCCTGCAACGCTATAAAGGGCTGGGCGAGATGAACCCAGAGCAGCTATGGGAAACCACCCTAGACCCCGAAGCGCGCACCCTGTTGCAAGTGAAAGTCGATGATCTGGCCGAGGCCGATGACATCTTTACCAAACTTATGGGCGATGTGGTCGAGCCAAGGCGCGAGTTTATTCAGGCCAATGCGCTGAACGTCGAACATCTGGACGCATAGAAAAAAGGCCCCCAATTGGGGGCCTTTTTGATTTAGGCCTTTGCTTCGTCCCGCGTTTTCCACAGCGAATAGAAAATACCCGCTGCCAGAATGCCCAAGGTTAGGGTCAGCGAAATGGCTGTGGGCACTTTGATACCCACTGGCACCAAGAAAATCTTGATCCCCACCAGCACCAGAATGATCGCCAGAGAATACTTCAAATAACTAAAGCGGTGCATCGCAGCGGCAAGTGCAAAGAACAAGCTGCGCAGGCCAAGGATTGCAAAGATATTCGACGTATAGACGATGAACGTATCTTGCGTGACGGCGAAAATCGCGGGCACAGAATCGACCGCAAAAATCAAATCCACAAACTCCACCAAGATCAACGCAACAGCCAAAGGCGTTAGCCAAGTAACCATTTTTCCCGTTTTCGGATCGGGTTGCTTTACCGTAAAGTCATGGCTTTTGATTTCATTCGTAACGCGGAAATGCTTTTTGACGAACTTCAGAACCGCATTGTTTTCTAGGTTGTTGTCCCCTTCATTAGAAGAAAGCATTTTTACGCCCGAGAAAATCAGAAACGCGCCGAAGCCGTAAAGAATCCACTGATATTGGCTGACCAGTGCGGCACCCAGACCAATCATGATTGCCCTCATGACAATCGCACCAATAATGCCCCAGAATAAAACGCGGTGCTGAAATTTGCGCGGCACGGCGAAATAGGTAAAGATCGTGGCGATGACAAAAATATTGTCCATCGCAAGGGATTGTTCAATTACATAGCCGGTAAAAAACTCCAGCCCCGATTGTGCGCCGCGGGTATACCAAACCCATAAACCGAACAGAAACGCAATGAATACATAGCCGCCATACAGCACAAAACTTTCCTTTGCGGAAATCTCTTTGTCTTCTTTGTGCAAAACCCCAAGGTCAAAGACCAACAGCGCGATCACAAGGCCGATAAAAATCAGCCAGAAATAGGTGGGTGTCCCCAAGAAAGGTGACACAAGAAACGGCATAAGAAAGTCCATTCAATCCCTCGTCATTTTTTTAAGTTTATTGTGCGCATAGGTAGGCTGCCCGAACTTTGCACGCAAAGCGGTCTGCGGTAGTTAAGAACAATATCGGGCCGTTCAACCCCAAGGCTGTGAAAATTCTCAAATTTCCTGTGGTGACCCCGGATGGATTCGAACCATCGACCTGCCGCTTAGGAGGCGGCCGCTCTATCCCCTGAGCTACGGGGCCATAAGTACTTTATTGCGCGAAAGGCGCGCGACGTGC
>CAXNJD010000052.1:0-6848 GCA_964202545.1 Cypionkella sp. | reverse complement strand
GGCAGTCGGGTGCAAGGGGGCTTTAAAACATGTCGTACCCGTCTAGGAAGAATTGAATTGTGCTGGCGGCGCACGTGCAAAAGCAGCCACTTCAAAACGTCATTAATTCTTGACCCAAACGTCACGCCTGCGTCATGCCCCTGTTGCGCGGCGGGTCTATGTTGCGCCGAGCCCAGTTTGGGCCGCACTTCAACAGGAGAGAACAGATGTCCAATACCCCCGAATCCATTATGGAAACCCTGCAGAACACCGTGGAAACTGCGATCGAAACAGCACAAACCGCCATTGAAGGCGTGATTGATGCTGCCACTGAAGGCGCGGCTGATCTGGTGGCCAAAGCCACCGATATGATGGACGGCGACGTAGAAAACATGGATGACAACGCTGCCGAAGATGAAGCTGCGGAAGCTGATGCCGATTTGGACGATGAAGCAGGCAAAGCAGAAGAAGCAACTGCCTAAACTAAACCTCGCGTCGCGCCCAATATCGGGGGCGGCGCTTGGCCCAAATACATTTCCTTCGCGCGCCATCCTATACCCCCCGCATCAACCCGCCATCCACGCGGATATTCTGCCCCGTTATATATCCCGCGCCGTCGGATGCCAAAAACGCGACAGTGGCAGCAACCTCATCTTCCCGCCCATAGCGTTTCATCGGCACCGATGCCGCGCGTTCGTCGGTTTTGGGCAAACTATCAATCCAGCCCGGCAGCACATTATTCATCCGCACGTTTTTCGCGGCAAACTCATCGGCAAACAGCTTGGTGAACGCTGCCAGCCCCGCCCGCGAGACGGCAGATGTGGGAAACATCGCGCTCGGCTCAAACGCCCAAGCGGTGGAGATATTTATAATCGCCCCGCCCCCTTGCGCCGCCATAATAGGGGCGACAAGGCGCGTTGGGCGCACCACATTCAGAAAATACACCTCTTGCCCGCGCAGCCAATCCTCATCCGAGATGTCCAGCAAAGCCCCACGCGGCCCGTGACCAGCGGAATTAACCAAAACATCCACCCGCCCCCAGCGCGCCATCGCCCCATCCACCAGCGCCTGTATCGCTGCAGTGTCTTGGTTCGACCCCGTCACCCCGAACCCGCCAAGCTCCACCCCCAGCGCCTCGCCCTTACCAGAGGATGACAAAACCCCCACCGCAAAGCCATCTGAGGCAAGCTTGCGCGCACAGGCCGCGCCCATGCCAGACCCACCAGCGGTGATAAGGGCGACCTTCACTTAAACCCCCGCAACAATCTCGCCCGACCGTTGCACTGGCCGTGGCGCGGTCAAATCCTTCCACTGGCTCAGCGCGCGATTGACGGCAGGTTTCGGCTCGCGCGCCACAAACTTCCCATGCCCCTCGCCCGCATACACCTTGCCTGCCTCCCACGCAAGCCGCCCGCGTGTCAGGGTAAAGCGTGGCAGGCCCGTCACCTTTTGCCCCTCGAACACATTGTAATCAATGGCAGATTGCTGGGCGTTGGCGGTGATCGTTTTGCTGGCATTCGGATCCCACACAACCAAATCCGCATCCGCCCCCACCAAAACCGCGCCCTTTTGCGGATAGCAGTTCAGGATTTTGGCGATATTCGTGCTGGTCACGGCTACAAATTCATTCATCGTCAGCCGCCCCGTGTTCACCCCATGCGTCCACAGCATCGGCATACGATCCTCAAGGCCCCCCGTCCCGTTGGGGATTTGCGCGAAAGACTTCAATCCGAACCGCTTCTGCTCGGTGGTAAAGGCGCAGTGATCGGTCGCGACAACCGAAAGTGACCCCGATTGCAGCCCCGCCCAAAGACTGTCTTGATGCGCCTTATTGCGGAAAGGCGGCGACATCACCCGCCGCGCGGCATGGTCCCAATCGGGGTGGAAATACTCAGATTCGTCCAGCGTCAGATGCTGGATCAGCGGCTCGCCCCACACCCGCTTGCCTGCCGCCCGCGCGCGCCGAATGGCCTCATGCGCCTCCTCACAACTGGTATGCACCACATACAGTGGCACGCCCGCCATATCTGCAATCATAATCGCGCGGTTTGTCGCCTCCCCCTCCACCTGCGGCGGGCGCGAATAGGCATGCGCCTCTGGCCCCGTGTTGCCCGCCGCAATCAGCTTGGCAGTCAGTTCGGCCACCACATCGCCATTTTCGGCATGCACCATCGCCAAGCCGCCCAAATCGCCCACGCGCGAAAATGATTGATACATTTCATCATCGTTGACCATCAACGCGCCCTTATAGGCCATAAAGTGCTTGAACGATGTCATCCCCGCCGCAACCGACAGGGCCATATCTTCAAAAACCTTCTCGCCCCACCATGTCACGGCCATGTGATAGGAGTAATCACAATGCGCGCGGGTGGATTTGTTGTGCCACATCTGCGCCGCATCCATCAGCCCCTGCCCCTGCGCGGGCAGCACAAAATCGACAACCATCGTCGTCCCGCCCGACAACGCCGCCCGCGTGCCGCTTTCAAAATCATCGCTGGAATAGGTGCCCATAAAAGGCATCTCCAAATGCGTATGCGGATCAATCCCGCCGGGCATGATATAGCAGCCCGTGGCATCCAGGGTCTTATCCCCTTTCAGCCCCTGCCCAATAGCGGCGATCTTGCCGCCCTCAATCAGCACATCGGCACTGTAGGTTAAATCGGCGGTGACGATGGTTCCGTTGCGGATGATTGTGGTGGTCATGATTTTTTATCCCATTTTTCCCAAAAATTCTTTGCCTTTTGCATGAACCAAACAAAAATGACTGCCTTAACGGCGGGTATTATTACCAGCGTAACGATGTAGGTTTCTCGCTGATAGAAATGGTCTTCCAGAAGCCGCAAAATCGCAAATATTACCCCCGCGATCACGACTTGTCCAAGTCTCTCCCTCACCCCACCACCTCTGCCACGTCTAAACATGCATGCAGCAAAACATCCGTCCCTGCCGCCGCCCATTCTGGGGATATCTCCTCGGCCTCATTATGCGAAAGCCCCCCCACGCAGGGGCACATGATCATCACAGTCGGGGCCACGCGGTTCGTCCAGCAGGCATCATGCCCCGCGCCTGAAATGATGTCCATATGAGCATGGCCGAGGCGCTCTGCCGCACCGCGCACGACCTTGACCAAATCAGGGTCAAAGGTCACAGGGTCAAAATGCCCCACGGGTTCAATCGAACATCCCAGCCCCAATTCCGTGGCCACCGCTACCGCCGCCCGCTCCAACTCGCCGCGCATCAGGTCTAACTTCCCCTGTTCGGGCGAGCGGATATCAACAGTAAACACCACCTTGCCCGGAATTACATTGCGCGAGTTTGGATAAACCTTCACCTGCCCCACCGCGCCCACGGCATTGGGCTGATGCGACATCGCAATGCGGTGCACCGCTTCGGTAATGCGCGCCATGCCTAGGCCCGCATTCACGCGCATATTCATTGGGGTGCTGCCTGTATGCGCGTCGCGGCCCGTCAGTGTAATTTCCAACCACCACAGCCCCTGCCCGTGGGTGACAACGCCAATCGTCTTGCCAGTCGCCTCCAGAATCGGCCCCTGCTCGATATGCAATTCCAGCATCGCATGCATCTTGCGCGCGCCGACCTTCTCATCCCCCAGCCATCCAATCCGCGCGAGTTCTTCGCCAAAGGTCTTGCCATCCATATCGCTTCGGCCATAGGCATAATCTTGCGAATGAATGCCCGCAAATACCCCACTTGCCAGCATCGCTGGGGCAAAACGCGCGCCCTCTTCATTCGTCCAATTCGTCACCACAATCGGGCGGCGCGTCTTTACCCCCATATCATTCATCGTGCGCACAACCTCTAGCGCGCCCAAAACGCCCAGCACGCCATCATAACGCCCGCCCGTCGGCTGCGTGTCCAAATGGCTGCCCAGATAAACGGGAAGGGCATCAGGGTCAGTGCCCGCGCGGGTGGCAAACATATTGCCCATCGTGTCGACGCCCATACTCATGCCCGCATCCTTGCACCAACGGGCAAACACATGCCTCCCTTCGCCGTCGGCATCGGTAAGGGTCTGGCGGTTACAGCCGCCCGCAACACCTGGCCCAATCAAGGCCATCTCGCACAGACTGTCCCACAGCCTTTGCGCATTGATCCGCTGATTGGCCAAAACCGCCATCTTTCACTCCCATCCTTGGGGTCATTTGCCCCGCGCCGCGCGATTCCCCTCGCGCTGCCTTTGTGCCCAAGGCTATAGATGTTGACCATTCGGTCAACAAAATTCGCACGATTTTTCGGCAGCGCGCGCCCCCATCCCAATGCCCTGCCCAAGCTTTAGGCAGAGCGGCGCAAAACCCTTGCTGCAAACGCCCCACATCGCATAGTCTGACGCAGAAGCTTGCCCAAGGATAGACCATGACATCGGAAAGCCTGCCCTCTGCCCACGCGATCGCCGCTGAAACCGACGCGCTGATTTTTCCCAGCTTTGACGAAGGCGATGCATGGGCCTTGGGCCGCGCCTTGGTGCAAATGGCGCAAGAAGATGGCTTGGGCGTCGTGATTAACATTCGCACGCCCGAACGCACGCTGTTTCATGCGGCTTTGCAAGGCGCGGCCCCGTTGAATGACAAATGGGCGCTGCGCAAAAGCAACGTCGCCTTCATGTTTGGCAAATCCTCGCTCGAGGTGGGCTGCACCAACCGCGAAAAGGGGCAAGACCTATCGCGCAACGGGCTTTCCAGCGCCGATTATGCCGATAACGGCGGCGCTGTGCCTGTGGTTGTTGCGGGTGTCGGCGTTGTGGCCGTGGTGACAGTTTCGGGCCTGCCGCAATTGGAAGATCACGCCATGGTCGTGGCCGCAATGCGCGCGCATCTGGCCTGATTGCGCCAAATTTTCTTCGCGGGATCCTAGACTTTAGCAAATTGATACCTACCTGCGCGGTGTAACCCTGCAACGGAGGATTGAATGTTCAAAGGTCTACCCCTAGCCATGACAATGATTGCCGCGATGCTGACAGTCGTGCCGTATATGATTATTCTGGCCGCTGAATAACCCAATCGCGCCCCGCCCGAATGCGCGGCGGGGCAATTTGCATTTGCAATACGGCGCGGCTTGGGCCAGTTTAAAGGCCTGTAAACCCAAAGAAGTGCCGTGTCCTCGATCCCTGTTCCCAAAGCCAAAGCCAAAGCGCCCACCCGCATCCAAGCCCGCAACCGCGAGGTGATCTTGCAGGCGGCGCTGGAAGTGTTCGCGGCAGCGGGATTTCGCGGCGCAACGCTCGATGAAATCGCCGCCCGTGCAGGCCTGTCGAAACCCAATCTGCTTTACTACTTTCCCAGCAAAGAGGCGGTGCATAACGCCCTTCTGACCCAGCTTTTGGAAACATGGCTTGACCCTTTGCGCGCCATGAACCCTTCGGGCGATCCGCTGCTCGAGATCAAATCCTACGCTCATCGAAAACTAGAACTGGCGCGCGAATACCCCCGCGAAAGCCGCCTGTTCGCCAATGAAATTCTGCAAGGCGCGCCGCGGATGCGGGGCGTGATTGAAACCGATCTGCGCGCGCTGGTCGCGGAAAAATCCGCCGTGATTGCGGCATGGATGGATGCGGGGAAAATCGCCCGCAGCGATCCGACGCATCTGATCTTTTCGATCTGGGCACTGACCCAGCATTATGCCGATTTCGACGTGCAAGTGCGCGCAGTTTTGGGCGATGGGGTTGATCCCTTTGCGGGGGCGGACAAGTATTTGGAAACCCTGCTGACGCGATTGTTGGAGGTGTAGGGGGGGCTTTGCCCCCGCGGCTTTGCCGCTCCCCCAGGATATTTTCAGAGTTAGGAAGTCACAGACTTTCTGCCCGCTTCCTAACTCTAAAAATATCCTGCGGGGGGTGAGCGCAGCGAGGGGGGCGGCATACGCCCCCTTTTCTGCCATTTGTGCATTTGCAACATTTTCGCCGCATCGCAGCGCTAAATCAGGCGCTAGATTCGTGCTTTTACTGCACAGACTCCCTATTCAGCCGCAACGGATGGGTTGTTCGGATGGGTTGTCCAGTTGGCGTAATCATCAACCTTTTTGCCGGTGCGTTCGTCCATCGCGCCTTTGTCCAGCGTCACCATCGTGATGCAATTTTCCACAGGACAGACGTTGACGCACAGATTGCAGGCCACGCATTCTTCGTCTTTGACAGTAAATGTGCGATCTTCGCTCATCGCGATGGCTTGGTGGCTGGTATCTTCGCAGGCGGCATAGCAGCGCCCGCATTTGATGCAGTCGTCTTGATTGATATGTGCCTTGGTCACATAGTTAAGGTTCAGATACTGCCAATCGGTGACATTGGGCACGGCGCGGGCAACCAGATCAGACGTCGCAGTCATGCCCTTGCTGTCCATATAATCGGACAGGCCAGAAATCATTTCCTGCACAATCTTGAACCCATAGGTCATTGCCGCCGTGCAGACCTGCACATTGCCCGCGCCCAGCGCCATGAATTCCGCCGCATCGCGCCATGTCGTCACCCCGCCGATGCCCGAAATGGGCAATCCGCGTGTGGCTTCTGCGCGCGCAATTTCCGCCACCATATTCAGGGCAATGGGTTTTACCGCAGGGCCGCAATAGCCGCCATGCGTGCCTTTGCCATCGATCATCGGTTCGGGGCTAAAGCTGTCAAGGTTCACTGACGTGATCGAATTGATCGTGTTGATCAGCGATACCGCATCCGCCCCGCCGCGTTTGGCCGCTTCGGCAGGTTTGCGGATATCAGCGATATTGGGTGTTAGCTTTACGATACAGGGCATACGGGAATAGGTTTTCACCCAGCGCGTGACCATTTCGATATATTCGGGCACTTGGCCCACCGCGCTGCCCATGCCGCGTTCGGCCATGCCATGCGGGCAGCCAAAGTTCAA
>CAXNJD010000051.1:0-6906 GCA_964202545.1 Cypionkella sp. | reverse complement strand
CGAGCCGACATCCAGATAATCGCACCGCCGTTTTATGAACTCATCAGCGTGCCATCTGCCTAAAGATGCGCCGTTTTCAGCGGATTTGTGTTTAAATGGAATAAACAGATCAAGATACTTGAATTCTTGGCCATTTTTTGATACAATTTTAAGTAGAATTACTAAAATAGCCAAAACCAAAGCGAGTGAGAGACCATGAACCTGAAAGCAATCGTTACGGCCATTGGCATTTCACTGGCCAGCCTATCCATGGCGCATGCCCAGACGCGGGATTTGACACCACCCGATTTGTCGAGCTTGCCCCCCGCAGTGCAGACGGAGATCAATAATGCAGTGGCGATCTGTGTGGCTAGCCCTGTGTTGTGCCTGAACGCTTGGTTGGCAGCCTATGATGTGTTCAAGGAAAATGGGCTCGTTGGCCGAACGGATGCGATGGATCGGGTTCTCGGCTTGTTTGCCGCGGCACTTGTTGTGGCTGCAATTGACTTGCCGCAAGGTACGCGCGTCGCCATAGCGAACGTTGTTCGAAGCATTTCAAACCGCTCATTTGCTGACGCCAATTTTGACGCGATTCGAAATCTAGCTGATGCCCTTACCACAGGCACGGCCCGCGTGATTGTTGCACAGATTGCCAGCCCTAACTAGTTGTCGGCTACACGTTGAACCACCTTGTTTTTCTTTGGCTAAATTGCCAGTGCCTGTAGTGGGCACGGCGATCTCTATCTATCAAAAAGAAACGCGTGTCTTCCCTTCGTTTAAGCTGTGCGCATTTTGCCGCTGCCGTATAAATTTGCCTCGTCCGTGCAAAACCGCTTGAACTGGGCGCGCAACATAGCCAGTCTTTGCGCGGGACAGGGGAGAGTGCGGGGCAATGGCGGACTTGTTTTTGGCAGTTGATGTCGGATCGACGTCTGTCAAGGCGGCGGTGTTCGATAGCGCGGGGCAATGCCTGTCGCGATTTGCCCAAAGCTATCCCACGGCGCGTCCCAGTAGCACCGTGGCCACGCAGAACCCTGATGATTGGATGGGGTTGATTGGGCAGGCGCTGGCGCAGTTTGCGGGCGAAAAACTGGGTGGCGCGATTGGCTTTGGCAGTATCTGTAGCCATGTGAACACGCATGTTTTTGTCGATAAAAATGGCGCAGCCCTTGCCCCCGCCATTTTGTGGCAAGACATTCGGGCCGCGCACGAAGCGGCCGAGCTTGACGCCCTTATGACGCCCGCCGAAAAGATCAAATATCTGGGCAGCCCGATGACCATTGATGCATCGCATCCGCTGGCGCGCATGGCGTGGATGGCGCGCAATCATCCCGATATATGGCAGCAGACGGCATATGTTTTACTGCCCAAAGATTATTGTCTTTGGCATCTGACGGGCGTGCTTGCGTCTGATCCCTTGTCGAACGTTGGGCTGGTTGGGCCAGATTTGCGCTATGTTGGCCCGATACTTGATTTGGTGGCCGGCGCAGCGCAGCGCATGGCCCCGTTGCGCGGGATAACGGATAACATCGGGCAAATCGCCCCTGCTTTTGGCTTGCGCGGCGTGCAGATGGTCAACGGCACGATGGATGGCTGGATGGGCCTCTATGGCGCGGGCGCAGGGCAGGCGGGCGATATGGTGTACCTGTCTGGCACCAGCGAGATTTTGGGCACATCTTCGCCCCATGTGGCGGGCACAGCGGGCATTATTGTGTTTCCCGATGTGGGCGGCATGCGCCTGCACGCTGGGCCCACGCAATCGGGCGGGGCATCGCAGATGTGGTTTTGCGCGGCCGCTGGCGTGGATATTGCAACCCTTTCGCAGCGGCTGCTGGACACCCCGCGCAGGCGCCCAACGCCGCTGTTTTTGCCCCAACTGGCGGGCGAGCGTGCGCCCCTGTGGAACCCCAATTTGCGCGGCGCGTTTTTGGGGCTGGACGGGGGCATGGGGGCAACCGATTTGGCGCGCGCTGTGCTGGAAGGCGTGGCGATGTCGGCGCGGCATGTGTTGGGGGCGATCAGCGCCTCGTCTGGGGTGGATGCGGCGGTGCTGAAGTGTGGCGGCGGCGGATTTGCCTCGGCCGCGTGGGGGCAAATCAGATCAGATGTCTTAAACAAAAGCCTGACGCGTTTGGCCGCGGGCGAGCCTGGGTTGGTGGGGGCGGCGGCACTTGCGGCCTTTGGCGCGGGCGGGCATAGTACGCTGGCGGGCGCGCAGGCGCAGTTTGCTAAGTATGACATGATCTGGCACCCAAACCCAGACAACCGCGCATTGTATGACGATTTGTTTGGTATTTACATCGATGCAATTGCCGCAAATGATGCCATTGGCAGGCGCATTGCGCAGCTATAAACCGCCCCCCAGTGCTGACGCGGGGGCAGATAAACGGCACTTATGCCGATAACAGGGAGAGAGAGAACGACATGAAAAACCTAATTCTTTCAGTGGCGGCACTGGGCATCAGTGCAACTGCCGCCTTGGCACAAAACGTGGCCATTATCACACCGTTTTTGGCCCAGCCTGGAACGCAAGCCTATGTCAGCGCCTTTGAGGCCGAAGCAAAGGCCAAGGGCTGGACAGTGAACGTCATTGATACCGCTGGCGATGTGGCGGCTGTTATCTCGCGGATTGAGGATTCGGTAACGCAAAAGGTTGATGCGATTGTCATCAACGTGGATCCTGCCCAAGTGGCCGCAGGGCTGCAAACGGCGGCCGATGCCAAAATTCCCGTCATTGGCATGGACGCGGGCGCAGACCCGCTGCTGGTGACGAACGTTACGTCGAACGGCTATGCCATGGCGGCGGAAACATCGGTTTATGTGGCCAACCGTATTGGCGGCGCGGGCAACGTAGTGATGTTTGTATTTGATGCCTTTCCACCCGTGCAAGTGCGCGGCGCAGTTGCGGATGCGGTTTTTGCCAACCACCCTGACATCACAGTGCTGGACCGCGTGACACCTGACGTGCAAGACGGCGGTATTGCCGACAGCCGCGCCAAGATGGAGGCCATTTTGGCCGCCAACCCCGAACCTGGCAGCATCAAGGCAGTTTGGGCCGCATGGGATCAACCTGCCTTGGGTGCGCTTCAGGCTATTGAGGCGGCAGGCCGCACGGGCGAAGGCATTGTCATCACGGGCATTGACGCAAACCCCCAAGCACGCGAAGCCATCGCTGCGGGCGGCAATTTTGAAGCCTCGATGGCGCAAGATTTTGCAGGTATTGGCAAGGCAACCTTTGCTGCCACGGCAGATGCCATTGCAGGCAAAACAATTTTGTCCAAAGTGATGTATGTGCCAACAGTTCTGATCACGGCAGGCAACGCCGCGCAATAACACTGCAACACAGCATTCACCCCAGCGCCGCCGCTCGAAGGGTGCGCGCTGGGGACATTGATTTGGATAGCCCAATGCCTGATATCATCAAGTTTTCTGGCCTGACAAAACGCTATGGCACGGCCTGTGTTCTTGACGACGCCTCGCTTTTGCTGGTGGGCGGGCGTGTCCATGCCCTTATGGGTGAAAATGGTGCAGGCAAATCCACTCTGATCAAATTGATCGCGGGCGCACTGCGCCCAGATCAGATGACCGCCCGCAAGAATGGGCAAGATTTGGTTTTGCGCAGCCAAGCGGATGCAATGGCTGCGGGTTTTCGGTTTATCCACCAAGAGATGAATATTGTTCCGCAGCTTTCAGTGGCTGAGAATATCCTTTTGGGCCAGCCCGTGCCCACGCGCTGGGGCGGGCTGGTGGATTGGCCTGAAATGGCCCGCCGCGCCGCAAATGCGCTTCACCAATTGGGCGCGCCTGCGCTGAATATGCGCCGCGCGGCGGGCAGCCTTTCCCCAGTCGAGCGGATGCTGGTCAAACTTGCCGCGGCCTTTGTGGGCCACGAAGGGGCGCAATCGCCCTGCCTTTATGTTTTGGACGAGCCAACAGCCGCCCTATCGCAAACCGAGGCCGACGCCCTGTTTTCGGTTATTGCCCGATTGAAATCGCAAGGCGCAGCGATTTTGTATGTCTCGCACCGCCTTAACGAGGTCATGCAGATATGCGATGATGTCACTGTGCTGCGCAATGGCCGCGCGGTGATGACCGCGCCTCTGGCAAACACCAGCAAAGACGAAATTATCTTGGCAATGACGGGGCGCGCCGTGGCCGATGCTTTTCCGCCGCGCCCAAAACCAGTTGTCTGGGATTTTGGCGACGATGTTATCTGTAGCGCGCAATATGTGGCGACTAAGTCGCTGTCGGATCTGAATTTTACTTTGCGCGCGGGCGAGATTTTGGGTATTGGCGGACTTGCCGGTGCTGGGCAAACAGCTTTGTTGCGCCTGTTCTTGGGGCTAGAGCCGCCTTATAAGGGGATGGCAAAGCTGATGCGTTCGGCTGTGCCGCAATCGCCCAGTGCTGCTTGGGCGCGCGGTGTGGCTTATGTGCCCCAAGAGCGCCGCACCGAAGGGTTG
Organism: Cypionkella sp.; assembly: GCA_964202545.1. GTDB lineage: Bacteria > Pseudomonadota > Alphaproteobacteria > Rhodobacterales > Rhodobacteraceae > Cypionkella. The sequence continues at coordinate 2,464 of CAXNJD010000051.1, read as the reverse complement.
ATGATGGCTATGGGCACGCGGCCCAATGCCATGCTGGCCCACTACAAGGGCATGTTCGCCCGCCTGCGAAATGAGCGGGTCCAAACCGAAGATTTAACCGCCCGCCTTGGGATTTTGGCCGCAGGGCCAGAACAGCCCGTTTGGCAATTGTCGGGCGGAAATCAACAAAAGGTGGTCTTTGCACGGGTCTTGGCACAGCCGCCCCGCCTTTTGCTGCTGGATGACCCCACGCGCGGCGTGGACGTGGGCGCGAAATATGAGATTTACAATTTGATCCGCGAACTTAGCGCCAAAGGCTGCGCAATTCTACTGGCCTCTAGCGATTTGCCAGAATTGCTGGGGCTTAGTGATCGTATTTTGGTGCTGCAATCGGGCCGGCAGACAGGCATTCTTAAAACTGATGGCCTTGAGCCAAGTGATTTACTTCGCACCTTTTACGCCGCCCCGCCTGCGGCAAAATCCTTAATCTCGGAGACGATATGATTCCCGTTTTGCGCCATTTGGGCACACTGATTGGCCTTGTGGTGATTGTGCTTTTCTTTGCAGCGCAATTACCTGACACATTTTTGACAGCACGTAATTTAATCAACATCTCGCAGCAAATTGCGATGCTGTCTGTTGTTGCCTTTACCATGACGGTGGTAATGGTGATGAATGATTTTGATTTGTCGGTTGGCTCAACTGCCAGTTTGGCGGGCATCGTCGCGGCAGTTTTGTTTGCAATGGGCTTTCCGATTTGGGTTGGTGTTGGGGCGGCCTTGGCTGCGGGTATTTTGGGCGGGCTGATCAACGGCGCGCTGGTGGCTTACTTGGGCATTTTGCCCTTTGTCGCTACGCTAGGCACATTAACAATCTTTAGCGGCCTTGCGTTTTTCATCAGTGGCGGCGAGACGATTTTTGGCCGCGATATTCCCAAACCCTTTGCCGAATTTGCCCGCAGCGGCCTGCCGCTGGATGGGGTGGGCCTTGCAGGTGCGCAGTTGCCGTACCTAACGATTGTGGCAATCGTCACCTTGGCGCTAGTCTGGGTCACATTGGAGCACACCGTTTTTGGCCGTAAACTGTACGCCATTGGCGGCAATATCGAGGCCGCGCGCCTTGCAGGGATCGACGTGGCGCGCGCGCGCTTTGCGGCCTTTGGCATTACAGGGTTTGGCGCGGCAGTGGCGGGGCTGATGTATGCCAGCCGGGTGGCGTCGGCCAACCCAACTCAAGGGGCTGGCCTGATGCTGGATGCCATTGCGGCCGTGTTTTTGGGTATGACCATGGGAAAACAAGGCGAGCCGCGCGTGCTGGCCACATTGGTCGGCGTGCTGATTTTGGGCATTTTGGATAATGGCCTGACGCAGATGCAGGTCGACAGTTATGTGCGCGAAATGCTGGTGGGCAGCATTGTGATTGCTGCGGTTGCCATATCGTCGCTAGGGCGGCGCGCGTGACCTTCAACCGATGCAATTTTGGTAAAGGGCTGTAGAATTTGCAACAAGGCTGACGGGAAAACTGATCACCAAGCGATCTTTGATCCAAAGGCTAAGGGTTTCACATTAGCAGAAGTGCCTGTATTGGACATACAGACAAGAAACGATCGCGATTAGGTCGGCACTGAACGGCAGGATGCTATCTGACGAGGCAAACCTGAAATTCCAAATCAACAGCGAACAAAATATCGCGATGATGAACTTTTCCTTTGAAAGTTTGGACAAGGAATACAAAGGCAGATTTCAATCTTGGGGATCGTCTGGGTAACTTCCTTGACGGCTATCGCAACTTAAACACGGGTATGTGCCCCGCGTTCCGCGAAGGGCGGCAACAGCGGTTTTAATCTTACCGATGCATCACCTTGGTTCAATAAACTGGACCTTTCGCCAAGGACTCATGAATTGCCTTTACAATTCCACCTACCACCCGCCGCGCACCCGCATTTGATAGGTGGTCGTCGTCAATGTAGTAGACGCCGTCCGCGTCAGCGTTCACGCAGCGGCGCGTTTTCATATCACAAAGGTCTTGATCAGGGCGCATCAGAAAAATGTTCGGTAAATCAGCAGCTAAATTTTCGAACACTTCGCGCACTGTATGGGTGCGAGCCAAATAGGCATCCAAAGGCGTCGTCACGTGCGCTGCATTCTTTTGCAAAACCGTCAGCCGCAACGTCCGCTCGGGAACATTCCAACCCGCGTCAGGAAAGGGGTTTACCAGAACCACAGCAAATTTCCGCGCCAGTTCGCGAGGCAATCTCCCCATTTTTAACGGGGTGCATCCGTAGAACTTACGCAGCCATTTCCAGTTTCATTGCGGGTGTTGTGGCGGCAATTGCGTTCAGATTCTGCTTGGTCCAGCGGCTTTTGCTCTTTGCCTCGCGCGGTGACGGGCGCCGCCCTGCCAAACGCAGGTTAAAACCAGCGACTGCCACTGCGCGCGATCTAGACCAGCACAGCCTGCTGCTGAAGGCGACCAGGTCCCCAAC
>CAXNJD010000050.1:0-7024 GCA_964202545.1 Cypionkella sp. | reverse complement strand
GCCTGATCCAGCTGCCCCGCAAAGGCGAGAATAAGGCCGATCTGGCAGACGTGCGCCGCGCCATACTGGCCGATGTTGCGCCAAACACGCCCATCGCCGAGTTTGATCTGCCCGTGCGGGATGAAAGCATTGCCGATTACCCCACCCGCGTGAACGCATGGCACGATGCAATTTCAAACGTCTGGGCTCAAACCATTGCCCAGCACCAAGCCGATCACGTCGCCTTACTGGTCTGGGGCGATCCTGCATTGTACGACAGCACGCTGCGCATCGCCGCCCGCTTAAACCCAGCGCCCGAAATATCGGTCATCCCCGCCGTTACCTCAATCACTGCCATGACCGCCGCTCATGCTATCGCACTTAACGAGATCGGCGCTCCCTTTACAGTTACCACGGGGCGACAACTGCGCGAGCATGGCTTTCCCTCTGGCGTGAACACCGCCGTGGTGATGCTGGACGGCGAGACCAGCTTTACCACCCTGCCACCAGACTGCATCACGATTTACTGGACAGCCTACGCAGGCATGGAAAACGAAATTTCCTTATCAGGCCCCTTGGCCGAAACCGCCCCGAAAATCATAACGGCCCGCGCCGCCGCCCGCGCCGCCCATGGCTGGATCATGGATATCTACCTGCTGCGCCGCACGTGAACAAATGGGCACAAAGGGGGGCTAGCCCCCCGCTTCGCTCCCCCCAGGATATTTTCAGAGTTAGGAAGAAACAGACCTTCTGCCTGCTTCCTTGCTCTTGAAATATCCTGGGGTGAGGCCGAAGGCCGAGGGGCAAAGCCCCTCTCAGTCCGCGGGCATCATCGCATCTAGCAAGGCCAATGCCTCGACGCTGTGCCAATCCGCATCGCCAATCAGGCGGGCGACCTCTTGGCCCTGCGGGTTTAGTATAATCGTTACGGGCAGGCCGAGAATGCCAATTTGCGAGGACAGGGCCGATTTGGGATCGCGCATATGGATCAAATGCTCCACGCCCGCTTCATCGATAAAACGGGTCAGTTGCGGCAGCGGGTTGCGGCCCGTGGCCAGCGCGACCACCGCCAAATCGGGCATATCTTTTGCCAGCGCGCCAATCGATGGCATTTCCTTGCGGCACGGCGCGCACCATGTGGCCCAGAAATTAACCAGCGCCCAGCGACCCTTAACCTCAGTCAGTGAACGCGGCGCTTCATCCAGCCCCAATAACGCGGCCTCTGGCAGGTCTTTGGGCGTGGCATGCACGATCATTTTCTCCATATCGCCCACACGCAGCGCGTCCAGACCTTGGGCATTTGCACCAACGGCAAAGCCTGTATAAAGAAGCGCCAAGATAAACCCCAAGACAATCCTTCGCAGCATCATAGGCCCCCCATGAGCAAATCAGACCCAACCAAACCCGCCAATAGCATGTGGGGCGGACGTTTTGCCAGCGGGCCTGACGCAATTATGACCGCGATCAATGCCAGCATCAGCTTTGACCAACGTCTTTATGCGCAAGATATTGCAGGCTCGCGCGCCCATGCCGCAATGCTGGCGCAGCAGGGCATCATTTCATCTAACGACGCGCAGGCGATCAGAGAAGGCCTGCTCACGATCTTGTCAGAAATCGAAGGCGGAGCGTTTGAATTTTCCGATGCTTTGGAAGACATCCACCTGAATATCGAAAGCCGACTTACGGATATGATTGGTGAGGCGGGCAAGCGCCTGCACACGGCACGTTCGCGCAATGATCAAGTGGCAGTTGATTTTCGCCTGTGGGTGCGCGGGCAATGCGACAACGCGATTGAGGGGATCACCGCCCTGATGCGCGCCTTTGTGGATCAGGCACAGGCGGGGGCGGATTGGGTGATGCCAGGTTTTACGCACCTGCAAACGGCGCAGCCTGTTACATGGGGCCATCACATGCTGGCCTATGTCGAAATGCTGGCACGGGATCGTGGGCGGTTTGAAGATGCGCGCCGCCGCATGAACGAATGCCCCTTGGGGGCTGCCGCACTTGCTGGCACAGGCTTTCCGATTGACCGCGATTTTACCGCCAAAGAATTGGGGTTTGACCGCCCCACTGCCAATTCGCTGGATTCAGTTTCCGACCGCGATTTCGCACTGGAATTTCTAGCCGCCGCCAGCATCTGCGCGCTGCATCTGTCGCGCTTTGCCGAAGAATTGGTGATTTGGTCATCGGCGCAGTTTCGCTTTGTGCGCCTGTCTGATCGCTGGACAACAGGTTCCAGCATCATGCCGCAAAAGAAAAACCCCGATGCGGCAGAGTTACTCCGCGCCAAAATCGGTCGGATTATGGGCGCGCAGGTGGCCCTGCTGACAGTGATGAAGGGCCTGCCGCTGACCTATTCCAAAGACATGCAAGAAGACAAAGAACAAGTGTTCGATGCCGCCGATACGCTGATGCTGGCGCTTGCAGCCATGACAGGGATGGTCAGCGACATGACTGCCAACCGCGGCGTGCTGGCGCAGGCCGCTACATCGGGGTTTTCCACGGCCACCGATCTGGCCGATTGGCTGGTGCGCACCCTGAACATGCCCTTCCGCGAGGCGCATCATGTGACGGGCGCGTTGGTGGCCGTGGCCGAAAATGCAGGGGTAGATTTGCCCGATCTGACGCTTGCGCAGATGCAATCGGTGCATGACGGGATCACGCAAGCGGTCTTTTCCGTTTTGGGTGTTGAAAACTCGATCCGTTCGCGGCAATCTTATGGTGGAACATCGCCCATCCGCGTGGCCGAACAAGCGGCGCGCTGGAAAGCGGCGTTGGGCTAAGGCAGTGTGAATTAACATTTGAAAAGGGTTTGCTATGACGAAAACCACCATCCTGCGCGGCGCGTTTATTGTTGTGACAATGGGCAGCTTATCAGCCTGCGAAATCAGTGATCCTCGGCTGAACACCGGCCTATCGATTGGGGCAAATGGCGTGTCGATGCAGCCATCTGTTCAGGCCAATGTTGGCGGTGGTTTGCTGCAATACACGCCGCCCATCAACTGATGCGCAACGTTATCGCCCTTTTTGGTCTGGCTGTGCTGGCGGCTTGCGGTGCGGATGGTCCGCCGGTCGCACCCACTGAAAAGCCCGCCGTAGGGCTAACATTTTCGGGCGTAGCCGAAGTTGGCATTGCACGCGTCGGCGGGCAGTAGTCCTGATCTGGGCGATTGCCCTTGCCCGCAACTCTGCTATATCGCGGCTATAGGCTTAGGGGCGCGCGATGGATCATTTTACCTATAAACACGGGCATTTGTATGCCGAAGATGTCGCCCTGCGCGACATTGCAGCCAGCTTGGGCACGCCCTTTTATTGCTATTCCACCGCGACGCTGACGCGCCATTATCAGTTGTTCACGCAGGCCTTGTCCCCCATGCCGCATTTGGTCTGCTTTGCGATCAAATCCCTATCTAATGTGGCCGTGCTAAAAGTGCTGGGTAATTTGGGCGCGGGTATGGATGTGGTGTCAGGGGGCGAATATATGCGCGCCCGCGCGGCGGGTGTTTCGGGCGATAAAATTGTCTTTTCAGGCGTAGGCAAAACCCGCGACGAAATGGCGCTGGCGCTGACGGGCGGCATTCGCCAGTTCAACGTAGAGTCCGAGCCTGAAATGCGTGCCCTGTCCGAGGTTGCGCTATCCCTTGGCAAAATCGCCCCAATCACCATCCGCGTGAACCCCGATGTAGATGCCAAAACGCACGAGAAAATCGCCACGGGCAAGAAAGAAAATAAATTCGGCATTCCAATTTCCCGTGCCCCTACCGTTTATGCCGAGGCTGCCACGCTGAAAGGTCTACGCGTGGTGGGTATTGATGTGCATATCGGCAGCCAACTGACCGATCTTGCCCCCTTTGCCGAAGCTTATCAAAGGGTTGCCGATCTGACTGTTTTACTGCGCGCGCAGGGCCATACCATCGAACGCCTTGATCTGGGCGGCGGGCTTGGCATTCCCTACACGCGCGGAAACGAGGCACCACCCCTGCCCGCCGATTATGGCGCGTTGATCCAGCGCACACTTGGCCATCTGGGCTGCGAAATTGAAATCGAACCGGGCCGCCTGATTGCAGGCAATGCAGGGATTTTGGTGTCGAAAGTGATCTATGTGAAATCGGGCGAAGAGCGGGAATTTTTAATTCTGGATGCCGCGATGAATGATCTGGTCCGCCCATGCATGTATGGCGCGCATCACGATATAGACCCCGTCGTGCAACCTGCCCCCGCGCATGACCGCGCAAGTTATGACGTGGTCGGCCCCGTGTGCGAGACGGGAGATACCTTTGCCAAGGCACGCGCGCTGCCGCAATTGGCCGAGGGCGATCTTGTTGCATTTCGATCGGCTGGCGCATACGGCGCGGTGATGGCATCCGAATACAACACGCGCCCGCTGATCCCCGAAGTATTGGTGCAGGGCGATCAATTTGCTGTCATCCGCGCGCGGCCAAGCTTTGACGAAATCCTAAAACGAGATACCATTCCAGAATGGTTGTAAACTGGCCGAGGGAATGGAACCCAGCACCGCACAGAAAGTCGTCTTAGCCCAAATCAAAGCGCCCCTGCGCTGGACTTTGGCTGGCCTGTGGGCGCAGGCGTTTTTGCAGGCGCTATGGCCACTTAATACTGTGTTGTTGGTGGGTTATGCTGCGCTGGCCTTTGGCCTGCCCAGCCTGCTGCCATTGGATTATGCGTGGTTTGCACTACTGGCCTTTATCGCCGCGATCTTGGCGGCACTGTGGTTTGGGGCGCGGCAGTTTCAGCGCCCAACGACCGCAGATGCACTTGAGCGGCTGGATGCTGGCCTCAGCGGCCAGCCCCTTGCCGCGCTGCGCGATGATCAGGCGATTGGCGCGGACGACCCTGCATCGGTTGCAGTGTGGCAGGCGCATCTGGCCCGCATGGCACGTAGGCTGGCTGGCCTGCGTGCAGCGAAGCCCGATTTGCGGCTGTCCTCCGCCGATCCTTTCGCGCTGCGCTATGGCGCGCTTTTGCTTGCGGTGCTTGCCGCGCTGTTTGGCCCGCCAATGCAAATGACCAGCATTGGCACGCTCGGCGCCCCCGCCCCGCCCACTGGCCCGATGTGGGAGGCATGGGCCACCCCGCCCGCCTATACGGGTCTGCCCGCCCTGTATTTGGCTGACCAAAAAGAAGATGAATTGACCCTTCCTATCGGCACCCGCATTGACCTACGCCTGTACGGCGCTGCAGGCGATGTGATTTTGGACGAAACCATTTCGGCCCGCACCGATGCAACCACCCTTGCCCAGCCAAGCCAAAGCTTTGAACTTGCCCAATCAGGCGCGCTGAACTTTCGCGGGGCAGGCGGGCGGGATTTTTCGATCACCGCCCAACCTGATGCGCCACCAACAATTGCCACAACTGGCCCCATCGCGCGGCAGGGTGATGCCCGCTTTACGCTGCCCTTTGCGGCGCGCGATGACTATGGCATTGCCAAAGGCCGCGCAGAAATTGCGGTTGATCTGTCAAAGATCACTCGCAGCTATGGCCTTGCCGCCGAACCTGATGCGCCGCCGATGGCAATCGTTGACCTGCCCCTGCCACGGCGTGCTGGGCGCAGCGAAGTTATGGGCGAATTGGTTGATGATCTGTCCAAAGACCTTTTGTCAAACCTGCCTGTGACCATCACCCTTCAGGCGACCGATGGCGCAGGCCAAACTGCCACTGCGCAGCCCGTGGACGCCACCCTGCCGGGAAAGCGGTTTTTCGATCCGCTTGCTGCCGCCATTGTAGAAATGCGCCGCGATATCTTGTGGGCGCGCACCAATGCCCCTCGCGCGGCGCAAATCCTAAAGGCAGTTACCAATGCGCCCGAAGGATTTATTGTCAACAATCGCGCCTATCTGCGCCTGCGCGCTGTTATTGCCGCGTTGGATGGTGAGGCAGGCGATTTGACCGATGATCTGCGCGCAACCCTTACCGAAGAGATGTGGCAAATTGCAGTGCTGATCGAAGAGGGCGATTTGGCCTCGGCGCGCGAGCGTTTGACCCGTGCGCAAGACCGTTTGGACGAGGCAATCCGCAAAGGGGCCTCGACCGAAGAAATCGACGCGCTGATGCAAGAGTTGCAAGATGCGCTGCGCAATTATACCCGCCAACTGGCGCAAGAACAGCGCGAGCGGGGCGAGGATATGTCCCAAGATCAAAGCGGCCCCAGCATGAACGCAGACCAGTTGCAGCAAATGCTGGACAAGCTGAAAGAGCTGATGGAGCAAGGCAAAACCGCCGAAGCCGCCGAACTGATGCAGCGCCTGCGCGAGTTTATGGACAATATGCGCGTGGCCGAGGGCGAAGGCGAAGGTCAAGGTCAGGGGCACGGTGGCCCATCGGGGCAGGCCATGCGCGAACTTGGTGATACGATGCGCGGCCAGCAGGGCCTGTCCGACGACGCCTTTCGCGATATGCAAAACGGCGGGGATGGCAGCTCGCAATCGGATCAGGGCGAGGGTACACTCGCCGAACGTCAACAATCCCTGCGCGATCGCTTGGATGAATTGCAACGCCAAGGCAACCTTCCGAGCGAGGGCAGCGCGCAGGGCGAGGCAGGCCGCCAAGCGCTGGACGACGCCGCCCGCGCGATGGAAGATGCCGAACGCGCGCTGCGGGACGGTGATTTGCCAGGCGCGCTGGATGGTCAGGCAGAGGCGCTGCAGGCCCTGCGCGAGGGCATGCAGCAATTGGGCGAGGCTTTGGCGCAAGAGCAAGGCGAGGGCCAGCAGGGCGAGCAATTCGGCACAGCCACGGGCGAGGATGACCCGCGCGGCACCGACCCGCTTGGGCGGCAGGCGGGCAACGCCCTGCGCAACGGATCGGACGAGAACCTGCTGCAAGGCGGCGATGTGTATCGCCGCGCCGAAGAGTTGCTCGAAGAACTCCGCCGCAGATCAGGCGAAGGCGCGCGGCCCGACGATGAACGCAACTATCTTAAGCGGCTCTTGGATTTGTTCTGACAGTTGGGGGGCTTTGCGCCCCCCAGCGCGCAAAGTGGCGCGCTTCCCCCCGCAGGATATTTGAGAAAAAGAGAAACGGGGCA